>NZ_LWGJ01001372.1:0-2841 GCF_001635845.1 Oleiphilus sp. HI0132
GCGAGGCTTTTGGTTTTCTGGCAACATGGTTTCGAAGTCATGACAGTTTCGACACTCGCGTGAGTCTGTCGCTTTCATTTCACCCCAAACTTTCTTTGCCATCGTGAAGCGCTTGGCATCAAACTTTTCTGGCGTATCAATACTTCCCAAAGCTTTATGCCATAACTCATTAGAAGCTTTTATCTTACGAACAACTTTATGCACCCATGGATCAGGCACGTGACAATCTGAACAGCTTGCTCTAACGCCACTGCGGTTGGTGTAGTGAATAGTTGACTGGTATTCTTTATAAACGTTGTCTTCCATTTCGTGACAACTGATACAGAACTCTAGGGTATTGGTTTGCTCCATCGCAGTGTTAAATCCGCCCCAGAAGATGACACCGACTAACATGAAAAATAATGCTGCCGTGACTGTCGCCCCGAACAATATTTTTCTCGCCATCAGACCTTTAACAAAATTTGCTGCACTCATTGATGAGACTCCCTAGAACTTTAATATTCTAAAATTCAATTACTTAAATCCGAGAAGGTTGAAGAAGAGCACCTAAGTACTCTTCTTCAGGAGTACTAATTACCTAAATAACTATTACTAACGGTAATTAGGTTTTGTGGTTAGCACGGTTAAACACGTTGAACTTACCAGTAGGCGTTGTTAAACCTTTAATACGAGTAATCTCTTTAAGAGTCTTCGCATCGTAAACAACGATTTCACCAGTTGGGTTCTTGTTGTCAGTTCGGTTCCAGACAGATACCCAAACCTCAGTACCATCTTTGTTGAACTCCATGTGCAAGGCCGCTTTACCTTCTTCTTCAGTTACACGAATAGTTTTAACGATTTCGTGTGTGTCCTTATCAAATACCTGAACACTTTGCTGAACTTCTGTCTCTGGGTGCTTAAGCTGATCTGCCCATACATATTGAGATGTTGGATGGGTACGAATAAATACGCCCGCACCGTCTGTCTCAACTGTGTAGCACAGCTTCCACGCTTGGTCAGGATGACCAATCGGGTCGTTGCCCCAAACAGATACTTCACCAATACCTAGGTGAGTCGTTGCACCAACAGGGCCACACTCTTTATCAGTCCAGTTAGCACCAGGACCCGGGTGAGGCAATGAAGCAACATCGATCATTTTCTCTAACTTACGATCTTTCGTATCAACAACAACCATCTTGTTTGAAGCGTTTGCTGCGATTTGGAAGTAACGACCTGTTGGGTCAAAGAAACCATCATGCAAGAACTTAGCAGTATCCATTTGATCAATACGTAGGTTATTGATGTCGCTGTAATCAACCTGCCACATTTGACCTAACTCTTTGATCGCAACCATCCAAGTTGGCTCATTAGGTGTTGTGTAGATCGCCGCAACGCGAGACTCTTCGACATACTCACCGTCAACATTAACACCACGAGAAGAAACTACTTTCAGAGGTTCAAGTGTTTCTGCATCCATGATTACGAAGTGCGGAGGCCAATAACCACCAGCGATAACATATTTGCCATCACCGGAAACAGCGATATCTCGTGCGTCATACGCCATTTGAGTTTCAGCTACCAACATCTTGTCTGGCGTCTGCCATAAATCGATCTTGTTAACCTTACCGTCACGACCAATGGTGTACCAGAAACGACCTACGTCTTTCGCATGATCAGTTTTATGGTGCTCAGTACCCTTGATTACGTGTACTGCATAACCCGTATCGATGTGTGCAACAATTTCATGTTTGTCACCATCGATGATGGCAGCAAGACCTGCATCACGCTCAATGACAACAAAGAAGTTCTCCCAATTACGGCCATGTAGAGGTTTAGTTGGATAGTCTTTAAGAGCGATATATTCTTTGGTCCGCTCTTTCATCATCGCTAAAGACATCTCTGGTGGAACAGGAGGCTCCAACTGAATATACTTCGCAAGAAGGTCAATCTCATCTTTAGTGAAGAGATCATCAAAGTTGTTCATGCCACCTTCAGTACCTAGCTCAATAATACGAGACAGACGCTTGGTTCCTTTCTTAAGGGTTTCTTCAGGCATCAAACTTTTACCTGTTGCCCCCTTACGTAATACACCATGACAACCCGCACAACGCTGAAAGTACATGGATTTTGCTTTGTCGAATTCTTCAGGGGTTAAGGTTGGTGCAGTGTTTGTTGCTGCCTGAACCCCGGCTCCCATGCCAACGCCCATTGCTAGAGCTAATGCTGACAATATATGTTTTGTGTTCTTCATCGTATGCGAACTCCTGTTAATTGTTGTCGCTATTTGTCGTTTGGGTCTTTTGTCCGACTTCCCCCTTTAAGCCGTGAATCCCCAATAAAGCTATAAGAAGTGCTATGTTCGAAAAAAGTTACTACTCCAAAAATATGTGTTGCTATCTTCTTACAACGTCTCTCTCAAAACGTTATCTTCCTCTCTAACCACACCTACCCTTAAAGTGGTAGATACCTCCTTCCTTCGTGGATAGATCATTTGAAAAGACGGTTTACTTGACCTCAATCAAATTAACACCGCTCCCTCACTGCCATACTCCGCTTCGATTCCGGAGGTCTCACCTAGCTATACTCAAGTTTCGTACCAACACATAAAGCGCTGAAAAATAACAATATTTATAACAAGGGAAATCATAATGACCGCCTTAGCAAGAAATCATTTCGACAACAGTGAGGTAGATATGACAACAACAGGTTCATTATTCGAGACGATTACGGCGATCATTTCCGACCTCCCTAGAGACTTACCTGAAGCAAGTCGCTATCAGCGACTGCTTAACAATATGCAGAATATATTTCCGTTCGATGCGGCGGCGGTTTTGAAACTGGAAGGCAGTCAACTTCGCCCTA
>NZ_LWGJ01001373.1:0-504 GCF_001635845.1 Oleiphilus sp. HI0132
AAGCTTTATGCCATAACTCATTAGAAGCTTTTATCTTACGAACAACTTTATGCACCCATGGATCAGGCACGTGACAATCTGAACAGCTTGCTCTAACGCCACTGCGGTTGGTGTAGTGAATAGTTGACTGGTATTCTTTATAAACGTTGTCTTCCATTTCGTGACAACTGATACAGAACTCTAGGGTATTGGTTTGCTCCATCGCAGTGTTAAATCCGCCCCAGAAGATGACACCGACTAACATGAAAAATAATGCTGCCGTGACTGTCGCCCCGAACAATATTTTTCTCGCCATCAGACCTTTAACAAAATTTGCTGCACTCATTGATGAGACTCCCTAGAACTTTAATATTCTAAAATTCAATTACTTAAATCCGAGAAGGTTGAAGAAGAGCACCTAAGTACTCTTCTTCAGGAGTACTAATTACCTAAATAACTATTACTAACGGTAATTAGGTTTTGTGGTTAGCACGGTTAAACACGTTGAACTTACCAGTAGGCGTT
>NZ_LWGJ01001374.1:0-1085 GCF_001635845.1 Oleiphilus sp. HI0132
CCGTTATCGTGGCCGACACGACAGCCCCTGCTATTACCATTATCGGCAGTTCAGCCGTCAACCATGAACAAGGCAGCACCTATACAGATGCAGGCGCTACTGCCTCCGACCTTATCGATGGCGATATGAGCGCTAGTATTGTTGTCACGGGCAGTGTAGATGTTAATGTTGAAGGCTCGTATATCATCAGTTATGACGTAACAGATGCAGCAGGAAACCCCGCGACCACCGCAACAAGAACTGTAAATGTTGGCGATACAATTGCACCAACAATAGCCTTACTTGGAAATGCAATTGAAAATCATGAACAAGGAACAAGCTATACCGATGCAGGAGCGAGCGCTAACGATAATTTTGACGGGGATATTTCTGCAAACATCGTTGTTAGCGGAACTGTCGATGTAAATGCGCCAGACACCTACATACTCAGCTATGATGTCAATGATGCCGCTGGTAATGCCGCTGCTACAGTTAATAGAAGCGTTGTTATCGCCGATACAACAGTTCCAGTCATTACAATCAACGGTAATTCTAACGAAACCGTTGAACAAGCTACCAGCTATACCGACGCAGGCGCGACGGCAAGCGACAATGTCGATGGCAACCTAAGCAGCAACATCATCGTATCCGGCGATACGGTTGATATTAATACAGCTGGGATTTACACCACTCGCTATGATGTCAGTGACACTGCGGGCAATAATGCTGTACAAGTAACACGAACCGTCACAGTCGAAGACAGTACTGCACCACTGATTACCCTACTGGGCTCCAGCCCGCTTAATCATGTTCAGCTCACACCTTATACCGATGCCGGTGCAACAGCCTCTGACAGTGCTGATGGCGACATTACTGCCAGTATCACGCGAACAGGCGATGTAGATACCAATATAATTGGCACTTACCTAATTTCTTATGACGTAAGTGATGCTGCGGGTAACGCTGCAACAACAGTCTCACGCACAGTGAATGTAACAGACGGCATCGCACCAACAATCACTCTTCTGGGCAACACGATTGTCAATCATGAACAGAGCACCTCTTACACAGATGCAGGCGCAACAGCTGACGATAACCTTGACGGT
>NZ_LWGJ01001375.1:0-30008 GCF_001635845.1 Oleiphilus sp. HI0132
GTTACATTCGCTTATAAAAAATAATACAAAGACAAAGCAATAGAGTTTTAGTTGTAGATTTTGGGTCGCCGAACAATTCGTTAATGGAACTTGAATAGGTAATTCCGCAGGTATGGGAAATCGGTTGAAAAAATTATTTTTTACAGTTTTGGCTGTAGCCTCAGTTGATGTAGTGGCTGAGCTTAAGCCCATTGCTGATGATGAGCTGAGTCAATACTCTGGCCAAGCCGCTGTTGCCTTTGATATTGATCAAATAGGCTCGAATAGCTATACCCGCGTTACATTGGGTATGGAATCAAAAATGCAGATGAACATTAATAATGTTGAGTTAGGTAAATACGAAAGAGATGGTGAGTTAGGCGCTGACTTCTCTGCTACTAACCTAGCATTTGGTTCTATATCTACTGATGCCGCTCAAGTTCAGCTAGATGGGCAAACTTACGCGGTAAACGATATTATTCCTTTTGAAGTAAATGATCCGTATTTCGAAATTGCCAAAGACGCTACCGATGAGCTTGTAGGCTTTCGTTTGGGCTTTGGTGAAGCTCGTGGTCAGCTTAGCGGTGACTTTGATAGTATTTCTGGTAACGTTGGCGCTACGATTACTGATTTCTTTGGCGATGATTACCAAGCATCGATGCTTAACTTAAGTGGCGATGTCGATAATACTCGTGCTAAGTATTTTGGTGTAGGTAATGATCAAAGTGGAGGTGCAACGGATTGTAATTCGGGTTTTTACTGTTATGACCTTGCAGACTATAAGACTCTTGATGTTGGGCAGAGAAACTCTACAACAGGTAATGTTGATTACACCAACGACTTTTTCATCTCTTTTCAGAAAGAAGACACCGACTGGTCAACGAGTGATGGTCAGATGACCACTGCTTCAGGTGTATTTATTAACATACCTACTTCTCTTCATATAGATATGAATACCGGCACTAATGCTAATGGTACTGAACGAGTTCGGGTGGAATATATCGACCGTGGTGTTGGTTTATTTAAGCCGTAAAATCTTTTCCTTTATTAATCTTACAGTTCTCGAAAAGCAAGCCTATAGAGTACAATATGAACCTTCTTAGATTAGGAGGTTCTAATGCAGTCCATCTTTTGGCACGACTACGAAACATTCGGCGCAGATACTCGCCGAGATAGGCCAAGTCAGTTTGCCGGTGTTAGAACCGATTTAGATTTAAATATCATCGAAGAGCCAACGACTTTTTACTGTCGCCCTTCAGAAGATGCTTTGCCTTCTCCAGAAGCTTGCTTAATTACTGGCATCACACCTCAATATGCACAAGAAAACGGTTTCTCTGAGGTCGAGTTTGCCAAGAAGGTAGAAGAGATTTTTTCAGTCCCGTCTACCTGTGTGGCTGGCTATAATAGTATTCGCTTTGATGATGAAATCACTCGAAACCTGTTTTATAGGAACTTTATAGACCCTTATGAGCGAGAGTGGAAAAACGGTAATTCACGCTGGGACTTAATCGATGTTGTGCGTTTAACTTACGCTCTTCGACCCGAAGGGATCAATTGGCCTTGTGATGACTCTGGAACGCCAAGCTTTAGGCTTGAGGTCTTAAGTCAAGCTAATGGTATTGAGCACTTGTCAGCACATGACGCGATGAGTGATGTTTATGCCACCATCGGCCTAGCTAAGCTAATCAAGTCAGCACAGCCACAATTGTTCGACTATGTTTTTAAAAATAGAGACAAGCATAAGGTACTAGAGTTACTCGAACCAAATAAGCTTAAACCGGTTTTTCATGTTTCTTCGAAATTTCCTGCAAGTAAAGGGTGTTGTGCGCTTATTGTGCCGCTATTTCAAGACTCCAAGAATAAAAATTCCTTTATCTGTTTTGATCTAAGGCAAGACCCTGCTTACTTGTTTGCGCTGAGCAATGAAGAGATTCAGCGTCGGCTTTACATGCCTTCGGCGCAGCTTTCTGAGGGCGAAGAGCGGCCAGCAATCAAGGCGATTCATGTAAATAAATGCCCAATGGTTGTTCCTGCTGCAATGATAAAGACGATGTCTGCTGAACGACTTGAACGCTGGGAGCTGAATCTGGATTTGATGAGGTCACACTTAGAATGGATCAGAAATAACCCAATATTTGTTGAAAAAATTAAAGAAGTGTTCAGCCTGAGCTCCCCCGAGAGAAACGAAACAGACCCCGACTTGATGATATATAGCGGTGGTTTTTTCTCTACCCATGATAAAGCTGAGATGTCGCGCGTTAGGCAGGCCAGTGATATTGAGTTGGAGGAAGAGGAGTTTAGATTTCAGGATAGTCGTTTGCCGGAATTATTGTTTCGCTACAAAGCGCGAAACTTTCCTCAAACTTTGACGGAGGAAGAGCAGTCAAAGTGGGAGCGGTATTGTGCAAACAAATTGATGAGCGCCGATGGCGGGTACCTTACTTTTAAAGAGTTCTTCGATCGCATTCATGCAATATCTCAATCGGATATCGACTCTAAATCTCAGTCGGTGCTTGAAGATCTCCGGTTCTATGGTGAGTCTATCATTCCATATGCCTAGTAAAGAGCTTCAGATAGCGCGGGCTATCTGAAGCTAAATAAGCTTTTTCTAGAACTTGCTGAACCCTTGCCATTGTTCAGTAGAAAGATTCGTCATGCCCTCGGCGCTGTTAATTTCTGTCTTTTCTGGTTCTCTTGCCTGAGAGTTTTCAGAATTAGATTTTGCGACAACAGTAAGCACCCCGTTTTCGTCAGCAATAATGTTCTGAACTAGAGTGCTCATATCTTCTAAGGTAAGAGAGTTCACTTCTTTAGCTAATTGTTCTTTGGTGTCGAAGTCTACATTTTTTATATCAATGTCTTTCCAAAACCTATTGGAGCGTGAATAAAGGGTGTTGTCTTGCTTTAGTAGGTTTGCAACAACCGAGCTCTTGTGCTTGTTCAAGTCAGCTTTGCTTGTTGACCTAACTGTCTCTAAGCTTGTATGAATGAACGCCTTGGTTTCCTTATAAAGCTCTTGGCCTGTGTTACTAGGGGACTGAACAATGAACGCTATAGCCGGTACTTCAAGCAACTCAAAATTTGTTGCGAATACGATGTAACCCATTTGTTTTTGAGTGCGGACTTGGTTGTAGTAATCACTAGAGAGTATTTGAGTGAGTAGTAAGTACTTAGCACGTTCTTTGTGACTAGTAGTTTTTCCTTGTACATAGTGAACAAAGCCGGTATCACTGTGCTCGGTGTCGAGCGTGTTGAGCCAAGGAGTCTTAGGTGGTATGCGGCGAATTTTGGCGCGGCTGACCTCGGTCTTAGTTGCCTTATCAAGTAATATGCTTTGAATTAATTGTGCATTATTGAGTGTTGATGCACGCGATAGGTTTCCGCTACTCAACACTGCTATATCTAGTTGAGACAGAAAGTCTTCACGAAACTGATTAATATCTTCTAGTTTTATATCTCTAAGTGCGCTCAGACGTTCTTCTTCATTCCAAGAAGGAGCAATAACTACGTTCTGAGCTTTGGAAATAGCTTGCTGAAATGGCTTCTTATCTTTTGCGTTTGATAGGCTTCTAGACAAGCGTTCTTTCATTATAGAGAAACGAGAGGGAGAAAACTCTGCATATTTAACGGTGTTAAGTAACTTGCTTAGAAGTTGGGCCTGTCTATCGCTGTACCCGCTGATTTTGATGGTTACACCACGCATATGCTTGTATAGCTCGTAATGAAGGCCTGCAAGATAGGCAGGGTAGCTATATTCATTAAGCGAGTCAGTTAGAAGTTTTACTAAAAGATCTGTCATATTTAGCGTTGCCGCAGACTTAAGCGCTTCAGGGGAGCGTATGGTAAGGAATAAGTTTGATTTAGGCGTGCCAAAGCTAGTGTCAGTGTGATGCCATACTTCTAAGCCAAGTTGTTTGAGCAGAAGCTCTGGCTTTTCAGTATTCATCGTTTTAACTATTGATATGTTTTCCGGAATAAAAATGTTTTTCTCTGGCAGGCTTAGCCTATTGTCCTGCTTAGGCTTGATGAGTTTATCCAGAAGGTTCTGATCCAGTTCTTGAATGTTATAGGGTGCGTCGTACCAGTCAGTAAACCGTTTTCCAACAACTGCTTTAGCGCTAACCGCAACAAACATATTCTTGGGATTAAGATGGCTTAAGTATGTTTTGTATAACTCGTGATCGAACTGCTTGAGCGAGTAGGGCTTGATAAGAATATCTTCTGCTGAAGTAAACTGGAGCGCCCTTGATAGCTTGCTCGTGAAATGAATGGGTTCACTTTTCTCTTGATAGTTAAAAGCAATATCTAACATGGTTTTTTGTTCGTCAAAGTAAAGCTTTTTCAGGCCTTCTTTACGTAGAAGGTCAATATAACTATGAATGGTCTCTAGAATTCGTTCCTGGTTGTCAAAGCCAAACTGAGTCAAGCTCATGCGGATAACAAACAGTTCTTTGACTCTAGTATCAAACTCTGCACCGGCCGATAGTGAGTCGACTAGGTTTTCATTTTTTAATGCCGACAATAGGCTGCCTTTACCCTCATGGCCAATCAGGTTTGATAGGTAGGATACAGGCTTTGAGTCTTGGTGAAGGCTTGATGATGGTATGGGGAATGCGAGCATCATTGATCGCTTGTCCATTATCGATTGCGCTTCAACTTTTACAGGTAGGAAATCTTCTGCGAAGAAATCTTGCGATATGTCGGTAAACTCGACGTTGCTGTTTGGAATGTTACTGAACTTGGCTAGTGTCCACTTTTTAAGTGTTGAAAGAGGCTCTTTCCCCAAAATTACCAAAGTCATTTGATTCGCAGAGTAATTCTTTTGATAAAACTCTAATAAAGTGTCGCGTAACTTTTCTTCGCCTTTGTCACTCAGGGTTTCAAGGTTTCCAACAGAAAAGCGGCTATAGGGGTGATCGTCGGCTAATACTGCTTTTATTACAGAATAAAAGCGTCGTCCATCATCCTTGACTTTGGATGTGTATTCGGAATGAACAGCGTTAACTTCACGCTCGACATACTCGGCGTTAAAAAGCGGGTGAGTGAACTGCTCAGAAAAGCGTTCAAGCGCCGCTTCTAGGAATTCGGGTCGGATATCAAAGAAATAGTTTGTATTTTCAGGTGAAGTATATGCATTGTGTGAGCCGCCATGTTGAGTGATATATTTCTGATAAGCATCAGGCTCAGGGAATTTTTCAGTGCCAAGGAAGAGCATATGTTCAAGAAAGTGGGCCAAGCCCGGATATTCAAGAGGGTCACTTGCGCTGCCAATATTAACGTCTAGAGACGCAGAAGATTTATCGGTATTTGGGTCGGAAACCAGCAAGACTCGAAGTTTGTTTTCTAGTACTAAGTAATCGTAGTGCCGGCTATCATTAGGGCTTTTTTCTATAGAAAGGGAGGCGTTAACATTACTAGATATAATACCTACAGCGCATAATATGAAAAGCAAATAAACTGGCCGTAAAATTGATATTCCGAACACAGAAATTCCTCGATGATCAAAGTAAGTTTAGTGAGCTAGTATAGTGTTATTTCAGCTTGATAGGGGCTTTTGTTAAAGCAAGTTCACGTTAATAACATAATTATATATATTAGAGTAATGTATCTACGTAATCTGTAGTTAAAATAAGGTCACATGGCCGATTAGTATTATATTTCAGCATATTTTTGGCTTTATACTACAATTATCTTTGGTGTGGTCGCATTTGATTTCAGACTTAAGATACTGATGCAGGGAATTAACTAGTTATCCATTGGTAAGCGAATTCTGAGCGAAGCGCAATCAATTTATTCTTTTCGGGGTATTAAGTAATGAGCTATTTTTTGACCGGTGGAACCGGTTTTATTGGTCGTTTTTTAGTTGAGAAACTAATCGCGCGTGGTGAGAAGATATATCTTCTTACACAAGAGTCCAGTATGGAGCGCTATGAGGAATTGCTTGAGCGTTTTAACGTGTCAGGTGATGACGTTGTAGCGATCGTTGGCGATTTGACTCAGGATAACCTGGGTATCTCTGATGCTCAAATGGCCGAGCTCAAAGGAAATGTTAAGCACTTTTATCATCTAGCAGCGATCTATGATTTGAACGCTGGTGCTGAAATTCAGAAAGCAGTAAATGTACAGGGCACAAGAAACGCAATTGTTGCCGCGACAGAAATGCAAGCAGGCTGTTTTAACCATATTAGTTCGATCGCAGCAGCTGGTCTTTATAAGGGGACGTTTAGAGAGGATATGTTCGAAGAGGCCGAGAACCTTGACGATCCATACCTTCAAACAAAACATGACTCGGAAAAGGCTGTTCGAGACGAATGCTCTATTCCTTTCAGAATCTATCGTCCTGGTATGGTTGTGGGGCACTCTAAGACTGGTGAGATCGACAAGATTGACGGTCCATATTACTTCTTCAAAATGCTGCAAAAAATTCGTAACACTTTACCAAAGTGGATGCCTACTATTGGTATTGAAGGTGGCCGCATTAACGTTGTGCCGGTCGACTTTATTGTTGATGCAATTGATCATATTTCCCATGCAGATGGTGAAGATGGAAAATGTTTCCATTTGACTGACCCAGACCCACACAAGGTTGGTGAGGTTCTAAATATTTTTGCCGAAGCTGGTCATGCGCCAACCATGACAATGCGTGTTGATTCTCGCATGTTTGGTTTTATTCCTTCAATGGTTAGGAATGGCCTAAAGAACCTTCCTCCTGTTAAGCGTATTACGAGTGCGGTTTTAAATGATTTTGGTGTTCCAGAGTCGGCAATGGGTTTTATCAATTACCCAACAAAGTTCGACTCTCGCGAAACAGAGCGTGTATTGAAAGGATCAGGAATCGAAGTTCCTCGTCTAGAATCCTACGCACCTGCTATTTGGGATTTTTGGGAGCGTAACCTAGACCCAGATTTACATAAAGATCGTTCCTTAAAAGGTACTGTTGGTGGAAAAGTTTGTGTTGTCACGGGTGCAACATCGGGTATCGGATTGGCGACTGCGCATAAATTGGTAGATGCTGAGGCAATCGTATGTATCGCTGCTAGAACGCAAGAGACTCTGGACGAAGTTAAGGCTGAGCTACAAGCAAAAGGTAAGGGTGAAGTGCATGCTTATCGTTGCGACTTCGCGGACATGAATAACTGTGATGAGTTCGTTGAAGCCGTGCTAAAAGATCATGGTCATGTTGATTATTTGATTAATAACGCAGGCCGCTCGATCAGACGTGCGATTAACCATGCATTTGACCGTTTCCATGATTATGAACGAACTATGCAGCTAAACTACTTTGGTTCTTTGCGTTTGATTATGGGGTTCGCGCCATCAATGCTAGAACGTAAGTGCGGCCATATCGTTAATATTTCCTCTATTGGGGTACTAACTAATGCTCCACGCTTTTCTGCATACGTTGCATCAAAAGCTGCTTTGGATGCATTCTCACGTTGTGCTGCGTCAGAATTTTCCGATAGTAATGTGACTTTCACAACGATTAATATGCCGCTTGTGCGTACGCCGATGATTGGCCCAACTAAGATCTACGACTCTGTTCCGACATTGTCGCCAGATGATGCGGCAGATTTGATTGCTGAAGCGATTGTGCATCGACCAAAGCGTATCGCTACACGCTTGGGGACTTTTGCTGCAGTACTTCACTGCTTAGCTCCTAAGGTTGGTGAGATTGTAATGAATACTGGCTATAAGATGTTCCCTGATTCAGCTGCGGCTCAAGGTAAGGGGCAAGCTAATGAAAAGCCAAAAGTTTCAACAGAGCAGGTTGCATTCGCTGCGATCATGCGTGGTATTCACTGGTAAGGCGTTTTGTCTAGCTAGTATTTGATGCTATGTAGTAATAGAAAAGGGGCTTCGGCCTCTTTTTCTTTTTTAGAAGCTTACTTTTTCAGAAAAAGTAACTAAGAAATGGTGTAATTATTTTTACTGGCTGTGTAATATAGCCACGTTGTTTTAACCACACTAAGAGATACGTTCTGTATCTCTATCGAATAAAACTTTTAAGGAAGGTAATAACTAATGAGTGTTTTAGTTGGTAAGCAAGCTCCTGATTTTACAGTATCTGCAGTACTAGGTGACGGTTCTATCGTTGATGAATTTACGTTTTCTGAAGCGACAAAAGGCAAGTATGCCTTGGTGTTCTTTTATCCATTAGATTTTACTTTTGTTTGTCCATCTGAGTTGATTGCTCTGGATCACAGAATGGATGACTTCAAAGCTCGTGGCGTTGAAGTTATTGGTGTTTCTATCGATTCTCACTTCACTCACAACGCTTGGAGAAACACTCCAATCAATGATGGTGGTATTGGTCAGGTAGGTTATACGCTAGCAGCAGACATGAACCACGATATTTGTAAGGCTTATGATGTTGAGTCAGAAGGTGGTGTTGCATTCCGTGGTGCATTTTTGATTGATACTAACGGTACTGTTCGTTCGCAAATCGTTAACGATTTACCGCTTGGTCGTAATATGGACGAATTGATTCGTCTAGTTGACGCGCTTCAATTCCATGAAGAGCATGGCGAGGTTTGTCCTGCAGGTTGGAATAAAGGTGACAAAGGTATGAACGCTTCTCCTGATGGCGTTGCTGCATACTTATCAGAGAATGCCGACAATCTTTAATGGTCGATAAGTCTTTGTAATATGAAAAAGCCCAACATTAAGTTGGGCTTTTTTGTTTTTTAGTGCTCTTGTTTTGAATAAAGTCGTTCAAAGCTCCATACGAGCATTATGGGGATGGTGATAGCTAGCGTTCCCATGCTGTAGTCTGATAAAGAGCGCTCAGTAATTCCATGAATCAAAAGCATGAAAATATCCAGGGTAATCAGCCCGAAAAGAGCGCCAGATATATAGTCGCTATAATCATGATACCAAGGTGTGGCGTTACTCATTGTTGTTCTACCTTTCTTGTGTTTCAGGCAGTTGCTGTGCCCGATAGTTTTTATTTTTATTGTGACAAAAGCAGAATATCACGGTGTGTTGGTGCTGTAAGAGTATAGTCAGGGCTATCTCTTCGCTGCAAGTATATCTTGCAGGACTTGCTTAGTCTTCAAACCATACCTGATTTTCACCATTTTCTCGGGCTAGATACAGGCGATTGTCAGCATTTTTTAAAAGCTCAATTAAAGAGTTATTGTTGTTCTCGGTTATTCCTGCTGAAACAGTGAAGTTGAAGCTGAACTCATCTATCATAACAATATGGTCTTCAACTAGCTCCCTAAAGCCGTCTACAAGCTTTGCTGCTTGTTCCAGGCTTAGCCCTGCCATAAGTATTGCAACGTCAGAGTCGTTTATTCGAGCGTATTGGAAGCGATTGAATGCCTTTGGTAGCAGGGTGGTTAGATTGCGCATGGTGATATCGGGCGCATCCAGGCCGTGCTTGTCTTGAATGTTATGCATTTGGTCAACAGAGAGTAGAGCAACAGATACTGGGGTGCTCTGGCTTACGGCCTTTTCTAACTCTTTGTTCCCATCAAGAAAGAACTTCTGTTTGTTGGGCAGCCCTGTAACAAAGTCATGGAAGGCGAGATATTTAAGCGTTTGGGAATGCTCAAGGTTTTCGATGTTGTGTAAAATGCGGCAATGAAACTCTTCATGGCTAAAGGGTTTGTTCAAGAAGTCGTTTGCGCCATTTTTTATGAACTTGGCAGTTAGTTTTCCGTCACCTTCACCAGACAAGCCGATTATAACCAGCTCATTCTTGCTCACCTCTTTTCGGATGTTTTTGACCAAGTCAAAGCCGTTCATTCTTGGCATGTTGTAATCGGTAATCAGTAGTTTAATATCTGGGTGTTGTTCAAGGGCCTCTAAAGCCGTGTCGCCATCGTCTGCGGTGTGCACTTGATAAAGGTGTGTCTCAAGTTGCTGTTGAATGTAGCGGCGAGACATTTTGGAGTCGTCTGCTACAAGAATTTTTATATGCTGGTTTTTTTCAAGGCGCTTAATCAGCTTTATGACATACTCGTAAGAGAAGCGGCTTTCTTTTACAACGTAGTCGACGATTCGCTTTTCCAGCATTTTCTCCCTTTTCTCTTCATCGTAATTTCCCGTGAGTACGATGGTGGGGATTTTTTCTGCAATGGTGTAGTCAACGACTTCTCCATCCGGTGCGTCAGGAAGGTTTAGGTCGACCACTGCAACAAGGTACGCATCTGCGCCATTATTTTGAATGTGTTCCTTTGCTTCTGCGAAGGACGTGGCGATGTCAAAAGGGAAGCCAGCATTGCTTTTGTTGATGTGTTTGATGATTTTTACAACAATCGAGCTGTCTTCAACAAGTAAGAATTTTTTCATAGTTGAGGGTACGCTAGTCTGTACATAATAAAAGGGCGCTATATAGAAGCCGTGGGTTTATCTATCAGCTTAGTAGTTCCTCGCATAGTCTCCAGTTTTTAGTCTTCAAAAAGTTTAAATATGGTCACTTTTGACATTCAAATATGTTAGAATCGCGACCTTTATTTTAATAATCAGAATAAACAGGAACGCTGTCCATATGGGTGATCAAGCGAAAGAAATCCTTCCAGTTAATATTGAAGACGAATTGAAGCAGTCGTATCTCGATTATGCGATGAGTGTTATCGTTGGTCGTGCCTTGCCTGATGCGCGTGACGGTCTCAAGCCTGTGCATCGTCGAGTCTTGTTTGCGATGAGCGAACTGGGGAATGACTGGAACAAGGCGTACAAGAAGTCAGCACGTGTCGTCGGTGACGTAATCGGTAAATATCACCCTCATGGTGACTCCGCCGTATACGATACGATTGTACGAATGGCTCAGCCTTTCTCTTTGCGTTACATGCTTGTAGATGGACAGGGTAACTTTGGTTCCATAGATGGTGATAACCCAGCTGCGATGCGATATACCGAAATTCGTATGCAGAAGCTTGCTCATTCGTTGCTTGCTGACTTGGACAAAGAAACAGTCGATTTTGTTCCTAACTATGACGGTACCGAGCAGATACCCGAAGTTATGCCGACTAGAGTTCCTAACCTGTTGGTGAATGGCTCGTCAGGTATCGCTGTTGGTATGGCGACTAATATTCCACCACACAACTTAACTGAAGTTGTTGGTGCTTGCCTTGCTCTGATGGAAAATAGTGATATTACCTGTGAAGAGTTGATGGAAATTATTCCAGGTCCAGATTTTCCAACCGCTGCGATTATTAATGGTCGTGCAGGGATAGTCCAGGCTTACCAGACTGGCCGCGGGAAAATTTATTTAAGAGCGCGCTATGAGGTCGAGACCGATAAGAATGGAAAAGAGCGCATTGTCGTTACAGAAATTCCATATCAGGTTAATAAAGCCCGTTTGATAGAGAAAATAGCCGAGCTTGTTAAAGACAAGAAGATCGAAGGTATTACCGAGCTTCGTGACGAGTCTAATAAAGAAGGTATGCGAATAGTGATCGAACTTCGACGTGGCGAAATGCCTGAAGTGATCATGAACAACCTTTATGCCCAGACTCAACTTGAGAACGTATTTGGTATTAATATGGTTGCTTTGGTTGATGGTGAGCCAAAGACGATCAATCTAAAGCAATCGCTAGAAATATTCGTCAAGCACCGAAGAGAAGTCGTTACTCGTAGAACAGTCTACTTGCTCCGTAAAGCGAGAGAGCGTGGGCATGTGTTGGAAGGTTTAACGGTTGCTTTGGCAAATATCGATCCGGTTATTGAGTTAATCAAGAAGTCACCAAGTTCTGCGGAAGCGAAAGAAAAACTCTTGGCTCAAGCTTGGAGTCCTGGTGATGTGACCGCGATGCTTGCTAGTGCAGGTGAGAATGCCTGTCGCCCAGATGATTTAGAACCACAGTATGGCTTGCGTGATGGTAAATATTACTTATCGCCAACTCAGGCTCAAGAAATTCTGAATATGCGTTTGCACCGTTTGACCGGTTTGGAAACGGAAAAACTCATTGGCGAATATCGTGAGATACTAGAGCGAATCGGAGAGTTTTTAGCGATTCTGAGTGATCCGGTTAAATTGATGCAGGTTATTCGTGAGGAGCTTGAAGCGGTTCTTGAAGAGTATGGAGATGAGCGCCGTAGTGAGATTATTTCTTCACGTCGTGATTTGACAGTTGCAGATTTAATCAATGAAGAAGACCTGGTAGTTACTATTTCTCATGGAGGCTATGCAAAAACTCAGCCTGTTGAAGATTATCAGGCTCAGCGTCGCGGTGGTCGAGGGAAGTCTGCAACGTCGATGAAGGATGAAGACTTTATCGAAAAACTACTCGTGGCCAATTCCCACGATACGATTTTATGCTTTACCAATAAAGGTAAGGTTTACTGGTTGAGAGTGTTCGAAATTCCGCAGGCCAGCCGTGGTTCTCGTGGTCGCCCAATGGTGAATATTCTGCCATTGGATGAAGGCGAACGCGTAACGACTTTCTTGCCTGTTCATGAGTACACTGAAAATAACTTTATCTTTATGGCTACAGCTAACGGTACGGTTAAGAAAACTCCGCTCGAAAACTTTGCTCGCCCACGTAGTTCTGGTTTGATTGCTTTAGCTCTTGATGACGGGGATACGTTGATCGGAGCCTCGATCACTGATGGTGACCGTGACATTATGTTGATGAGTAACTCGGGTAAGATGATTCGCTTCCATGAGTCAAATGTAAGAGCGATGGGACGAACTGCTCGAGGTGTTCGCGGTATTAAAATAGCTGAAGAGCATCAGGTTGTATCCTTGATTATTCCTGAAGAAGAAGGCCTGTTATTGGTTGCAAGTGAAAATGGTTACGGTAAGCGTACTCGCATGGATGAATTCTCAGTAATCGGGCGTGGTGGTCAAGGCGTGATTGCAATGCAATGCTCCGAGCGAAATGGTTTGTTGGTGTCTGCGGTTCAAGTTAAGGAAGGTGATGAGCTGATGCTTATTTCCGATAAAGGCACTTTGGTTAGAACTCGTACAGAAGAAGTTTCGATCCTCGGTCGAAATACTCAGGGTGTAAGGCTGATCAAGCTATCTCAAGAGAATGAGCATTTAGTTGGTGTGGAGCGTGTTGATGAGTCTAGTCTTGATGAACAAGAAATAGAAGAGGGAACTGATACTGTTGAGGCAGGCGCTTCGAGTGAATCAGATGAATCTTCAGATCAATCACCTGAGGCCTAACTGGAAATATAATGGTAGATGAAGCAACAGAGCTCGCAAAGCTACGGGCTCAGATTGATGAGATTGATCAAAATATTCAGTCTTTGATCAACCAGCGCGCAGCTTGTGCTCAGCGTGTTGCTGAGGTGAAGCAGGCTGCTGCCGGTAATGAGCTTGTGCAGTATTATCGCCCTGAGCGAGAGGCTCAGGTCCTGCGGGCCGTAATGGAACGCAATACGGGGCCTATGCCAGATGAAGATGTTGCTAAGCTCTTCAGAGAGATAATGTCCTGTTGTCTAGCCCTTGAAAAACCAATGAAGGTAGCTTTTTTAGGGCCGGAAGGTACTTATACGCATGCAGCGGCCCTAAAACATTTTGGACACTTTGTTCATGCTCAGCCTATGAGTGCAATTGATGAAGTGTTTCGAGAGGTGGAGTCTGGCCAGGCAAACTATGGCGTTGTACCAGTTGAGAACTCAACGGAAGGCGTTGTTAATCATACTTTGGATAGTTTCGTAAATTCACCTTTATTCATTGCTGGTGAAGTGAAGTTAAGAATTCATCACCACTTGCTATCGAATGATGAAATCAAACCCTCTGATATCAAACGAGTCTATTCCCATCAGCAATCTTTGGCGCAGTGCCGGAAATGGTTGGATGCGAATTGCCCTCAAGTTGAGCGTGTTGCTGTTAGTAGTAATGCCGAGGCTGCAAAGCTCAGCATGAAAGAAGAAGGGGCTGTTGCGATCGCTGGTGACATGGCAGCCGAGCAGTATAGCTTACTCAAACTTGTCGAGAATATTGAAGATCAGCCTGATAATACGACCCGCTTCTTGATTATCGGTAGCGATGTTGTTCCTGCTAGCGGTCAAGATAAGACCTCTATTATGGTGTCGGCCAAGAACAAACCAGGGGCACTATATCACGTCCTTGAGCCTTTCCATCAAAATGATATTAGCCTTACCCGCCTGGAAACTCGGCCTTCGAATTCCGGTACTTGGGCCTATGTGTTCTTTATTGATTTCGAAGGTCATATCGATGACGAAGGCGTGCAGAAAGTTGTTCAGCAGGTTTCTCCTGATGCGGTAGAAATTAAACATCTCGGTTCTTACCCGGTGGGTGTGCTCTAGTGAAAAAATCTGACCAGCTTTCAGGTTTGGCTGTAGCGCCTGTCCAGGCTTTGCATCCTTATCAACCCGGAAAACCCATTGACGAGCTAGAACGAGAGTTGGGTATTAGCGATATTGTAAAGCTGGCAAGTAATGAAAATCCTCTGGGTATGAGTGAATTGGCAAAACAAGCCATTTCAGCTGAGCTCGCTGAGGGAAGTCGTTACCCTGATGGCAATGGCTATAAACTAAAGTATGCCTTAAAAGAGTATCTGTCATTTCAAGGGCATGACATCAGCCTTGAGAGCATGACGCTTGGCAACGGCTCAAATGACTTGTTGGATATTATTACTCGTTGTTTTTCTGATCGAGATTCTGAAGTAATTTTCTCTGAATATGCCTTCGCAGTTTATGCGATATCCTGTCAGGCTGTAGGTGCTAAAGCTGTTGTAGCTCCCTCAAAAGATTGGGGTCATGACCTTGATGCAATGTATGAGCGAATTTCTGAGAAAACCAAACTAATATTTATTGCTAACCCGAATAACCCAACGGGGACATCGATCAATAAAGATCTTTTGCTTGAGTTTCTAGCCAAGGTGCCGGAACGAGTGATTGTTGTTTTGGATGAAGCTTATTGTGAATACATTTCCGATGAAGACTTTCCGGATGGTATCGGTCTTGTCGAAAAGCACACAAATCTGATTGTTACTAGAACCTTTTCCAAAGCTTGGGGGTTGGCTTCTTTGCGTGTGGGCTATGCTGTCTCTCATCCGGGTATCGCGAATATCCTTAATCGTGTACGGCACCCGTTTAATGTCAATTCTTTAGCATTAGCCGCAGCAGCTGCTGTTTTAAGAGATGATGCCTACCTAAAGGCTAGTGTTGAGTGTAATGCTCAAGGGATGTGTCAGATGGCGCTTGCTCTTGAGCATCTCGGGCTAGAATTTATTCCGTCAAAAGGTAACTTTATTACCTTTGATACGGGTGTTGATGCTATGGAAATTTATCAGCGCTTGTTGAAGCTTGGTGTGATTGTGCGCCCTGTAGCGAATTACGGTATGAACTCGTTCCTTCGTGTATCTATTGGTTTGGAGCAGGAGAATTCAAAGTTTATTAAAGCACTCGACTCTTTACGAGAGGAAGGATGCTTGTGAGCTCGCGCATTGCAAGGTTGGCTGTAATTGGTGTTGGGTTGATTGGTGGCTCCTTGGCTAAGGCCGCGAGAACTGAAGGTTTTGCAGCACACACTTGCGGTTACTCCTTAAATCATAGTGAGGCTAAGCTTGGTGTTGAGTTAGGAGTTATCGATGAGGCTGCTGAATCTATCGCTGCGGCAGTGAAAGGTGCTGACTTGGTTGTGCTGGCGGTTCCTGTAAAGGCATTTGAAGATGTCTTAAGTGAAGTAAAGGTGTCATTGAAAGAGGGGGCTGTTGTTACCGATGTTGGTAGCGTAAAAAAATGCTTTCTTGAGGCTGTTGAAGCAGTCTATGGTGAGGTACCTTCGTTTGTCGTTCCGGGGCACCCAATAGCGGGCTCGGAACGCAGTGGAGTCATGGCTGCTGATGAAAATTTATATCAGCGCCATAAAGTCATATTGACACCCTTAAAAAATACTAACCATCTTGCTTTGTCCCTGGTTCGGTCTATGTGGCGTATGGCCGGTGCGACCGTGCTTGAAATGTCGATTGAGAAGCATGATGAAGTCCTTGCTGCGACTAGCCATTTGCCACATTTGTTAGCCTTTTCGTTGGTCGATACGCTTGCCGGTGAGGAGCAGAACCAAGAGATCTTCCGTTATGCAGCGGGAGGCTTTAGAGATTTTACTCGTATTGCCGCAAGTGATCCTTTGATGTGGCATGACATTTTTCTTGCCAATAAAGATGCCTTACTTAAGGTTTTAGATCACTTTACTTCAGACCTTGCTTCCTTGAGAACCAGTGTCGAGCAAGGCGATAGTCAGCACTTGTTAGGCGTTTTTACGCGAGCTAAGTCTGCGAGAGAGCACTTTTCAAAAATACTAAACGGACAGTCGTATACCGATACTATGAATACTAAAAATGTAACGTTCAAAATGGCACCTGGCGGTGAAGTTCGCGGAAATATCCGAGTAGCGGGCGATAAATCGATTTCCCATCGTTCAATAATGTTAGGCGCTCTTGCAGAAGGAGTGACGGAAGTTGAAGGGTTTCTTGAGGGCGAAGATAGTCTGGCGACACTTCAGGCCTTTAGGGATATGGGGGTTGTAATTGAGGGGCCAGAAGAAGGGCGAGTTAAGATTCATGGTGTTGGTCTGCATGGTCTTCAAGCGCCTCCTGGGCCACTTTACCTTGGTAACTCAGGAACTGGTATGCGTTTATTTGCCGGTCTACTTGCCGGGCAAAAATTTGATACGGAATTGACGGGTGATGAGTCTTTATCTAAGCGGCCAATGGAGCGAGTTGCTGGCCCATTACGTCAAATGGGTGCGAAAATTGAGTCTGCGGAAGGTGGACGTCCGCCTCTAAAAATTAGTGGTTCTCAAACTCTGGCAGGTATTCGTTATGATATGCCAATGGCCAGTGCGCAAGTTAAGTCTTGTTTGTTATTGGCGGGCTTATACGCTGATGGCGAAACACAGGTTCAGGAGCCAGCGCCGACTCGAGACCATACAGAGCGTATGCTTAATGGTTTTGGTTATCCGGTAAAGCGAGAGGGTGCAGTTGCTACTTTGGCTGGAGGTGGTTCTCTGAAAGGCGGGTCTATTGATGTGCCTGCGGATATTTCCTCTGCAGCTTTCTTTATGGTTGCTGCATCTATCTGCCCAGGCGCTGATTTGACACTCAAGCACGTAGGCCTAAACCCTACGCGTGTTGGTATTATCAACATTTTACGCCAGATGGGTGCTGATATAGAGGTAATGAATGAGTCTGTCGTAGGTGGTGAGCCTGTAGGCGACATTCGTGTTAAGCATGCACCTCTTAAAGGAATTAAAATTCCAGAGGATCAGGTTCCGCTTGCGATCGATGAGTTTCCTGTTTTGTTTATTGCTGCGGTTTGTGCTGAGGGAGAGACGGTCTTAAGTGGCGCTGAAGAGCTTCGTGTTAAGGAAAGCGACCGTATACAAGTGATGGCTGATGGTTTGGCGCAGCTGGGTGTTAGAACGGATGTTAAGCACGACGGTATAGTGATCAAGAATTCTGAGATTCAAGGCGGTACAGTTCATAGTCATGGCGATCATAGAATAGCGATGTCTTTCGCTGTCGCTTCATTAAGAGCGAAGGGTGAAATCGTGATTAGGGATTGTGCTAATGTTGCGACGTCATTTCCAAATTTTGTTGAGTTGGCTAGTGAAGTGGGTCTGAATATTAGCGTTGAAGACGATTCCGAGTAAAACGAGTTGTAGTAAAGAATGGTGCTGAAAAATTTCGTGACATTCAAAAAATTGGAGATAGTTGAATGACATGCAAAGTATTAACGATAGATGGTCCCAGCGGCGCGGGTAAGGGGAGTATTGCTCAGCTCGTGGCGAAGCATTTGGGCTGGTCTTTGCTTGATAGCGGGGCGCTTTATCGTCTTACCGCGCTGGCTGCTACTAGGTTGGGGGTTGCTTTCGATAACGAAGAGGCTTTGGCTGAAGTCGCTGAGAAGTTAGATGTTGAATTCGTTCCATCTGAGTACGGTGAGCCTGTCAGAGTATTACTTGGTGGTCAGGATGTGACGAATGATATTCGTACAGAAACTGTGGGTAATGATGCGTCAAAGATAGCGCCTTTGGCATCTGTTCGCGCAGCATTATTGCAAAGGCAAAGAAACTTTGCAGTCGAGCCTGGCTTGGTTGCTGATGGTCGAGATATGGGGACAGTGGTGTTTCCAGAGGCAGAATATAAGGTATTTATGACAGCGAGCGCAGAAGCTAGGGCGGATAGACGCTTTAAGCAGTTGAAGGCGGAGGGGGAAGATGTTAAAATCGCGCCCCTTTTAAAGGAGATAGAAGAGCGAGACGCCCGAGACATGGGGCGAAAAAATGCTCCGCTCAAAGCCGCTGAAGATGCGTATCATGTTGATACTACAGGGCTTTCTATCGAAGAAGTTTTAAAGGAAGTTGTTAATTTTATTGAGCGGAAATCTTAATAAATACGACTTCTAAACTTTTGGGTTTTGGTTAACGTTGGCCAGCAATGCAAAACCCATTTCAATAAATAAACCGTACATGCTGGTGGTACGGAGAATTTAATCACACAGGAATTGTAATGAGCGAGAGCTTTGCAGAGTTATTTGAAGAGAGTCTAAATGAAATCGATATGACCCCGGGAGCAATTATTGCGGGTGTTGTAGTAGATATTGATAGCGACTGGGTTACAGTAAACGCTGGCCTAAAGTCAGAAGGTGTTATACCTCTATCTCAATTTGTTAACGAGAGCGGTGAAGTCGAATTAAAGATCGGTGACTCTGTTGATGTTGCACTAGATGCTGTTGAAGATGGCTTCGGTGAAACACGCCTATCTCGTGAGAAGGCTAAGCGTGCTGAAGCTTGGAAAGAGCTTGAGAAAGCATTTGAAGCTGAAGAAATCGTTAAAGGTGTGATTAACGGTAAGGTTAAAGGTGGTTTCACTGTTGAGCTGAAAACTATCCGTGCCTTCCTTCCTGGTTCATTGGTTGATGTTCGTCCAGTACGTGACACGCTACACCTTGAAGGTAAAGAATTAGAATTTAAAGTTATCAAGCTAGATCAGAAGCGTAACAACGTTGTTGTTTCTCGTCGTTCAGTGCTTGAAGCTGAAAATAGTGCAGAACGTGAAGCATTGCTTGAGTCAATGGCTGAAGGTATGGAAGCCAAGGGTATCGTTAAGAACCTTACTGACTACGGTGCTTTCGTTGACTTAGGTGGTGTTGACGGTCTTCTACACATTACAGATATGGCTTGGAAGCGTATTAAGCATCCAAGTGAAATCGTAAATGTTGGTGACGAGATCAATGTTAAAGTATTGAAGTTTGATCGTGAGCGTAACCGTGTTTCACTAGGCCTTAAGCAGCTAGGTGAAGATCCATGGGTACAGATCAAAGAGCGTTACCCAGAGAATACTCGTGTAACTGCGCGCGTAACTAACCTAACTGACTACGGTTGTTTCGCAGAAATTGAAGAAGGCGTTGAAGGTCTTGTTCACGTTTCTGAAATGGATTGGACTAACAAGAACATTCACCCATCTAAGGTTGTTCAGTTAGGTGATGAAGTTGAAGTAATGGTTCTTGATATCGATGAAGAGCGTCGTCGTATTTCTCTAGGTATTAAGCAGTGTCACGCTAATCCTTGGGAAGAGTTCTCAAGCAAGTTCAACAAAGAAGATAAAGTTAGCGGTAAGATCAAATCTATCACTGACTTCGGCATCTTCATTGGTTTGGATGGCGGCATTGACGGTCTAGTTCACTTGTCTGATATTTCTTGGCACGAAACTGGCGAAGAAGCTGTTCGTAAGTACAAGAAAGGCGACGAGATTGAAACTGTGATTCTTTCTGTTGATCCAGAGCGTGAGCGTATCTCTTTAGGTATCAAGCAGCTTGAGCGCGACCCATTTGCTGAATACGTGCAGGTTAACGATAAAGGTACTATCGTTACAGGTACTGTTAAGTCAGTAGATGCGAAAGCAGCTATTGTAGAACTTGGCGAAGATGTTGAAGCGACTTTGAAAGCTTCTGAAATGAGTCAGGATCGTGTTGAAGATCTAACTACTCAGCTTAAAGAAGGCGATGAAGTAGAAGCTAAGATCATCAATATTGATCGTAAGAATCGCGTAATTAATTTGTCTGTTAAGTCTAAAGATATCGATGACGAAAAGCAGGCGATGAAAGAAGTTCGTGAGAAGCAAGTTGAGTCTGCTGGACCAACTACAATCGGTGATTTGATTAAAGAGCAAATGCAAAACAAGTAATGCGCTTTCATCAATACAACTAACTGGTTGTAATATAATCAAAAAAAACGGGCTATAGGCCCGTTTTTTTTGTTTTTTTGGTTTCTTTGTCTACACTGAAAAAAAGCAACGTTATTGTTGAGTCTTTTAGGGATCGAACAGTTAATGACAAAGTCCGAATTAGTTGAAATTATTGCTGCGAAGCAAACGCAGTTGTCAGTCAAAGATGTTGAGCTGGCGATAAAAACACTTATTGATCTTATGTCTGATACCTTGTCGTCAGGGCAGCGTATTGAGATTCGTGGGTTTGGTAGTTTTTCTCTACACTATCGAGCACCAAGGATGGGTAGAAATCCGAAAACAGGTGAGTCTGTTAGTCTTCAGGCAAAGCATGTGCCTCACTTTAAGCCAGGTAAAGAGCTTAGAGATCGTGTAAATGAGAGTCTAAAAGAAGGCTATTAATCAAATTCGCCTCTAATATAGTCAGCGTGTTAACATGGTAAAGATCTAGGCACGTTTCAATATTTGAGTCAGGTTTTATTAATGGCACGTATTTTATTCGCTCTTTCATTTCTTCTTTTTGTAGTTATTCTACTCGCTTGTGTTGTTTTTGTTTTACGAAATGATGCGCTTGTAGCTGTGGATCTATTATTTGTCGAGTTCACCTCTCTTAGTGTGGGGTTTTGGGTGTTAGGCAGCTTGGTTGTTGGCCTCATTCTTGGTTTCTTATTTTCTGTACCGACTCAGATTTCCCTTTTTGGTTCGAAAAAAATTAAAGATAAGCGTCTCCAGACAACAGAAACTAAACTGTCGAGACTTAAAAGAGCGACCTCAAAAGGCTAGTAAATGGAAACTGCGCAGCTCTGGGTTTTTCTGTTTTTAGCGCTTTCTTTAGGCTGGTTGCTCGGATATAGCGCTAAGCAGAAAAGGTCTCCTACTAGCGAACCTAGCCAAACAAAGGTCGGTGAAAAGCACCGACTCCAGCTGCTTTTTGATAGTTATTCCGATGATGCTATAGATCGATTGATTAACTCCCTGGAAGTATCCGAAGAAACTCTTCAAACACACATCTCTATCGGTACGCACTTTAGAAAACAAGGTGAGGTAGAGAAAGCTATACTAATTCACCAGAATCTAATGGCTCACCCAGAAATCTCAAATGAAGCCAGTGATGCTGTGATATTTGAGCTAGCAAAAGACTATAAAGCTGCAGGCCTTTTCGATAGAGCAGAGTCTTTATTGTTACAATTAACACAATCTAAAAGATACTCCTATCGTAGTCAGGTTTTATTACTTGATATCTGTGAGCGTGAAAAAGACTGGTCAGGCGCATTGGTCATTGCTAAAGAGATTGATTTAAGGCGTCATCCCGAAATAAAGATTCGACTGTCTCAGTACTATTGTGAGCTTGCTGAGGAAAAGCTAAAAAGTAACCAGCAAAGGGAAGCAATCAATTTATTTAAGCAGGCTTTGGGAGTTAATAAATTGTGTGTCAGGGCTTTGCTTGGACAGGCTGCGCTTGCTCAACAGGATGAGAGGTATGGAGAAGCTATTCGTTTCTTAAAGCAAGTTGCAGAAATAGCTCCTGAAGACATCATTTTAGCTTTGCCTCTTTTGTTAGAGTGCACCGTCAAGACAGAATCTTTTGATCAGCATCAGGCGTATCTTAAAAACCTTTACGAAGATACAGGGCAGATGCCAGTGATGTTGGCAGTCGTTGCTTCAATGGAAGCTCAGGGGCGTAAGGATGAAGCATTTGAATTCCTGCTTGACCAGCTTTCCAGTTTGCCAAGTCTTCGAGCATTAAACTATTTATTTAGTATGGAGGGCATGTCTGATGACATTCACCCGAAGTTGGCTCGCCAATTGATTAGAATTATATCCCGTGAGAGTGATAAGAAAGAGAAATACCGCTGTTCTCAGTGTGGATTTAACGGTGGGCAGCTGCACTGGAATTGTCCTAGTTGTAAGAGCTGGCAGACGATTAAACCGGTATTAGAGTATGAAAAAAAGGTCGTGAATTAAACGATTTCGGAATTGTAAGGATTTATATGCAAGGTACAGACATGTCTTCGGTAGAACAAAAATCACCACTAATAGTTGCGCTTGATTACCCTGACTCGGCAAGTGCAATAAAAATGGCTGAGTCTCTAGACCCCTCATACTGCCGGGTAAAGGTCGGGAAGGAACTATATACACGTTGTGGACCTCAGATATTGGAGTCCCTGCATGGTCTTGGTTTTGAGGTGTTTCTCGATCTAAAATTTCACGATATTCCAAATACGACAGCTAATGCAGTTGCTGTGGCTGCAGACCTTGGTGTCTGGATGGTAAATGTTCATGCATCTGGTGGACGGCAGATGATGGAAGCCTGCGTTTCCAAGTTAACTAGCTATCAGAAAAAGCCCTTGTTGATTGCTGTTACGGTGTTGACTAGCATGCAAGACGCAGACCTTCATGAGCTTGGTTTGGAGGTGTCAGCGCAACAGCAGGTAAATCGATTGGCCGAGCTCAGTAGAGATGTAGGAATGGATGGCGTAGTGTGTTCTTCACACGAGGTAGCTGAGTTAAAGGCTAACTTAGGGGCTGACTTTAAGTTGGTGACCCCGGGAATAAGGCCTGCATTTGCTTCAGTGGGGGATCAGAAGCGGATTATGACACCGTATGAAGCTGTTCAGGCTGGCTCAGACTATTTGGTGATAGGTAGGCCAATTACTCAAGCTGATGACCCAATGGATGCCTTATCAAAGATAACCAAGGAGCTGGCGCTTGGGTAAGGTTTCAAAAAGCTTGATAGCTTTGTTCTGTTTTGTTCCTGTTATGCTTAGTTTTGCCGGGCCGGAATCGAAACATGAAGCGTCAAGCACTTTGGGTTTTCCCGTAATAAGCTATCTAGCGCATATGCAGCAGACCTATACATTCGTATTGATAGGAGAAGCGGAACGGTCATTCCTATTTTTTGATGTCTATGATGTCGCTTATTACCGAAGTGTTTCCCAGTCTAACAAGAGTAATTATGCAGAGCTTCTAACTCTGAATTATGAAAGAGATTTGCCTAAAGAGAAGGTTCACAATGCTTTGTCAGAAGGGCTTGAGAAAAATCTTTCAAATCACGACTTTCAGGCGCTTTCTCAAGAAATAACTAAGCTGGTGTCCAGTATCAATACAGATGTAAAAGAGGGAGACTCTCTCAAAATATTCTTTAAGCCAGAGGGGAAGGTGAGTTTTTATTACAATAACGTGCGTGTTTCCTCATTTTCGAATACAGCCCTCTCTCGTGCTTTACGTGCGATCTGGTTAGGGGGGCAATCTGTTGTAGATCAGGCGATGTTAACTAAAGGCCTGAATTAAGATTTTGATCTTTTAAGGCATACTTTCACAAATCTTACCCAATTAACTTGTTATCTGCTCTGATTTCTATCACCCTTAACTGCTCGCTCAGTGACATTAGGTGGAAGGAGGCTTGTGTGAATAAAATCGCAGGGAAACTTGAGGTCTCACGATTTGAAATTCCGTATAGGCTATATGGCTCTTCAGATAAGTTAATGGTATGCATTGGCGGTGCAAAACAAACCATGTCTGCATGGCGCAGTTTTGTCTCTCGTTTTCAAACTGAATACAGCATCCTGGTATTTGACTTGCCTGGGCAAGGGCGTGCAAAAATTAACTACGGTTGCATGGGGGTATCGCTTGAAGAGCAAGTGGATGCCTTGCATGAGTTATTAGTCAGAATTGATGCGCAAAAGTACTCTAGTCGATATTTAGTTGGCGGCTCTTGGGGCTCAATTGTTGCGGCTTCTTATTTGGATCGTTATCCGGATTTGTTTAATCGGGCTGTTCTTGGCAGTTTTGGCACGCGTGCAAATTCAGTCCTTCAGGTAATTATAGATCAAGTTCAGTCTTATATTGAGCAGGGGCGTGGCGCTGAAATTGCGCCATTGATGATAGAGAAGTTTGGCCAACTTATTCCTGAGCATTTAAAGCGCCAAATTATTAGCCAGTTTAATGATATGAGTGAGGAGCAGTATGCATCATTTTATGAGCATAGTCGGTCGGTTACTCAGATGGGGGATCTTAAGCAGCATATTGAGTTGAGCTCGATTGCGATTCCCGTGCTAGTTGTTATGGGGCAGTTCGATACCATTATGGACCTCTTTGACACGCGTAAAGCTACTAAAATGCTGGCGAATGGAGAGTTTCAGCTAGTCAAAGGGGTGGGGCACTTTTTGCATTGGGAGAAGCCTGAACTACTTGAGACTTACGCTGAGTTTTTTGAGCGCACTGCTGAGGAGTCACAGCATTGCAGCGCCAACTAAAGCCAATTTAGTTTAGGTTGATACTTCATATGCAATCAGGTGCTCTGCGTCGATTGCGATATTAATGGTTTCTCCGATATTAAAATCCTGGTGGCTAGGGAAGATGACATCGAGAGCCGTATCAGAGGCAAGCTTTAATTGGTATTGGGTTGAGGTGCCTGCAAAAATTTTCGAGCTGACGACGGCATTCAGGTTTGCTCCTGGTTTATAAATTACATCGTCGGGACGAATTAGTATTTCAATCCTGGTTTTTTCTGGCCAGTTATAAGCACGATTGCCTTGAATCACACCGACCTCACTTGAGAAGGTATCGGGTGTTAAGGTTTCACCTTTGATAAAGGTGCCGTGTCCAATAAACCTAGCGACAAAAGGATTTACGGGTTCGTGATATAGCTCGTAGGGTTTTCCCCATTGTTGAACTTTTCCTTGATCAATAACGCCAATATAGTCACACATAGCGAATGCTTCTTTCTGATCATGAGTCACTAATATTGCACTGATTCCTAAAGTCTTAAGAATGTTCCTGATATCAATGCTTAGACGGTTGCGTAGCTCAGCATCAAGATTTGAAAAAGGTTCATCTAGTAGGATAAGTTCGGGTTCAGGCGCTAAAGCTCGTGCTAGCGCTACTCGTTGTTGTTGCCCGCCAGACAGTTCATGTGGAAAGCTGTTTTGATAGCCATCTAGGTCGACTAAGTGAATTAACTTTTCAATATGAGCTGACTTTTCGGTTTTGTCCTTAATGCCTGTGAGGCCGAAAGCGATATTTTGGCTGACGCTAAGGTGGGGGAAGAGGGCATAGTCTTGAAATACCATGCCAATCCGTCTTTTCTCGGGGGCTTGTACCTTGTTGGTACTGGATATAGTTAAGCCGTTCAAATTGATTGTGCCGGCTTCAAGATTCTCAAAGCCGGCGATAGCGCGGAGAATGGTGCTTTTGCCACACCCACTTGGCCCAAGTAAACAAGCTATATCACCTCTGACCAGCTTAAAAGAAAGGTCTTTAATGACGATTAGGTTTTCATAGTTGCACTGTACATCGTTAACTTCGAGTATATTGCTCATCTTTGTTGGTGAAGACACGTGCTACTAAATCCTTTCTTATGTTTACTTAAGCATTACACAATAAAAACTCAAGAAGTGCCTTTTGAGAATGTAATCTATTTTCTGCTTCATCCCAAACGACTGAGCTGGGGTGATCCAGCATGTCGTGACTAATTTCTTCTCCACGATGTGCAGGCAGGCAATGCATGAATAGGGCATCAGAGTTCGCTACGCTCATTAGTTCCGGGCTAACTTGATAGTCTTTAAACTTGTTGATGCGCTCTTTTTGCTCTTCTTCTTGCCCCATTGATGCCCAGACATCAGTTACAACTAAGTCGGCATTTTTGACGGCGGCAATTGGGTTTCGTACAATATGAGCATGTTTTTGATTCTTTTTGAGCAACTCGTTATTTGGGTCGTAGCCGACGGGTGATGAGATGACCAACTCGAAGTTAAGTAGTGCTGCAGCGTTAATGAAAGAATGGCACATATTATTACCATCACCGACCCATACGACTTTTTTGCCTTCGATTGAGCCTCTATGTTCGTGATAGGTTTGCATATCGGCAAGTAATTGGCAGGGGTGGAAGTCATCTGTAAGGGCGTTAATGACTGGCACCGAGGAGTGTCGTGCAAATAATGCCAGTTTCTCATGTTCGAAGGTTCGAATAGTAATTGCATCAACCATACGTGATAGTACCCTAGCACTATCTTCAACCGGTTCTCCACGACCCAATTGCGTATCCCGAGGAGACAAAAATAGAGATGAACCACCAAATTGAGCCATGCCAGACTCGAAAGAAACACGAGTTCGGGTAGAAGACTTCTCGAAGATTAGTGCTAAAACGCGATTTTTGAGAGGCTCATAGATATTACCTTGCTTATGCTCGGTTTTAAGTGTGATAGCTCGCTCAATAACTTGCTTAAGCTCTTGGCTGGAAAGGTCATTTAAGGTTAAGAAGTGTCTTAGTGCCATTTGTCTCTCAATAAATAAACGATTTGATCGTGGAGGTAGAGTGTTTCCTGCCCAGTTAAGAGCGGGGCCTGCTGCGATCGTCGGCAGAATATAGGCGAATGATTTGTACGACGGCGTCAATTAAGAATTCACACTCGTCGTCACTCATATTCAGTGCCGGTAGAAGTCGAATCACTTTTTCGGAAGTGACGTTCAATAGTAAGCCTTTTGCCTTGGCTAGTGGAACGAGCTCTAGGCAAGGTTCGGTCAGTTCAATGCCGATCATTAAGCCCCTGCCGCGAATATCAGCAACGTAGTTAGCTGCCAAAAGTTCATTCTCAAGTTCTTTAAGAATGCGTTCTCCGAGAACAGATGCTCTATCACAAAGCTTATGGCTTGTAATTTCATTGATTGTCGCTAGTGCAGCTGCACAGCCAAGAGGGTTTCCGCCGAAGGTCGAACCGTGAGTGCCGGGAGTAAGAACATCGGCTGCGCTGCCTTTTGCCATGCATGCACCAATAGGGTAGCCATTGGCGATGCCTTTTGCAGTTGTCACAACGTCAGGTGTTACATCATACCCTTGATAAGCAAAATAATTACCCGTTCTGCCGTTACCTGTTTGAACTTCGTCTAACATCAATAGCCAGTCATTCTCATCGCAGATCTGACGCAAAGATTTTAGGTAACCGTCCTCAGCGATTGAGAGACCTCCTTCACCTTGAATGGGCTCGACTAGAATTGCGACAACATTAGGGTTCGATTTGGCAATCGCTTCAACAGCTTTAACGTCATTGAATGGTGCTCTAACAAAGCCGCCTAGTAAAGGCTCGAAGCCCGCTTGTGCTTTTCGGTTTCCTGTCGCGGTCAAGGTCGCCATAGTCCTGCCGTGGAAAGATTGATCCATGACGATAATCGTGGGAGTCTGTATACCCTTGTCATGCCCATACTTTCTGGCTAGCTTAATAGCGGCTTCATTCGCTTCAGCACCGGAGTTGGAAAAGAAAACTTTTTCCATACCTGATATTTGGCATAAGGTCTGTGCAAGTTTGACTTGTAAAGGCGTGTGATAAAGATTTGAACAGTGGAGTAGGCGGCCGGCCTGATCTTTGATTGCTTTGGTAACTGCGGGGTGTGAATGGCCAAGGCCGCAAACAGCTATACCAAAAAAGGTATCAAAGTATTTGTTTCCGTCAGTGTCGTATAGCCAGGCGCCGTCACCATTTTCAAAAGCAACAGGTAGTCTGCCATAAGTGCTCATCAGCGGTTGATCGTTGTTCATTTCAGTCTCTTATTAACGCAAAAAGGCAGCTAAATGCTGCCTGTATAAAGATAATATGTTAGCTTGATCTTTCATGGTAATCAATTGTTTTTGGGCTTCAATTTTTAGCCTGCGATCAAGATGTATCTGGTGATACTTGATCCTTGGAAAATGTAGTTGATGTATTCTGGTTACCATATTCAAATCTTGTGACGAATTGAGAGTTTTTATTGTGCTTAATGCGGTTGAATTAGCGGTGTTTTCGGGTCAAATAAAGTCGATATGTGAAGAAATGGGCCTGGTTTTGCAAAGAAGTGCTTTTTCTCCAAATATAAAAGACCGTCTTGACTATTCCTGCGCTTTTTTTGATTGTGATGGAAAAATCGTGGCCCAAGCTGCGCATATTCCTGTTCATCTCGGTAGCATGGCTTATGCAATGACCCGAATAGTTTCTGAGTTTGATTGGAAGCAAGGCGATGTTCTGGTTTTAAATGATCCTTTTAAGGGTGGGACTCATCTTCCTGATGTAACATTGATTGCACCATTCTTTGTTGGTGAAGAGCTAAGTGGCTTTGTTGCGAATCGTGCGCATCATGCCAATATCGGTTGTGATTCTCCTGGCTCAATGCCGCTTTCAACAAGCTTGGAAGATGAAGGCGTAATTATTTCTCCCCAAAAACTATATTCTCAAGGAAAACTGAATAAGGTTTGTCTCGAATTATTATCAAGCATAGAAAAGAACACTAATGCCGACGATTTGCCAGGAGATTTTATTGCACAGCTCAGTGCGAACGTTGTAGGTCTGGAGCGCCTGGAACAGTGGTTTATTGAGTCGCGGATGACACGTCAGAGTTTTGTTCAAGGCATTGAGCAATTGAATGACTATGGTAAAACGCTTGCAGCGAATTACCTAGAGCGTTTGCCGAAAGGGAGGGCTAGTTTTTCAGATTACCTTGATGGCGACGGGGTAGGTACTGAAAATATTCTAATTAAAGTTGAAGTGTCTATCGATAGTGAGGGAATTACGCTGGATTTTACCGGAACATCAGCACAGGTTAAGGGGAATCTAAATTGCCCTCTTAGTGTATGTGCTGCGTCTGTGTACTATGTGTTTGCAGCACTAATGCCAGCGTATGTACCTCATTGTGATGGGGTGTTCAAACTGATTAATATCTCTGCGCCCAGTGGCTCGCTACTAAATGCTCTACCTGGAGCTGCCGTTTCAGCAGGGAATGTTGAAACAAGTATGCGTGTTGTAGATGTTGTGCTTGGAGCATTGCATCAAATAGGACTTAAAGTGCCTGCCGCCTCACAGGGAACGATGAATAATGTTGCGATGGGAGGGACAGCTCCGACGCCATGGAACTATTACGAGACAATCGCTGGTGGAGCAGGGGCAGGTGAGTTATTTGAAGGTATTACTGCGCGCCAGTGTCATATGACGAATACGCTTAACACGCCCATAGAGAGCCTGGAGCTTCATTATCCGATGCAGGTTATGCAATACGGTATTAGGGCGGGCTCTGGTGGCATAGGGGAGCATTCAGGTGGAGATGGCGTCATCCGCTCTTACCTGTTTAAGCAGGCGGCTCAGGTCACTTTGTTAACTGAGCGTCGCTCGAAAGCTCCGTGGGGACTCGAAGGTGGTGCTGAAGGGTGCCCAGGTAAAAATGTACTTAATGCTAGGGTGCTGGATGGTAAGGCAGAGTTTAAGGTAGGGGCGGGTGATGTTTTAACGATCAACACACCTGGTGGCGGAGCCTGGGGGGAGAAACTCTGAAAAAATACCTGACTAATATGGTTGGTCTTATCAAAAGATAGTAAACTAGGTGGCGAAAGATTTAACTCTACAGGTAAATACCGATGTCAATAATGGATACGATTAAAGAGCAACTTGAAAGCAATGATATTCTGCTATACATGAAAGGCTCGCCTCAGCAACCACAATGCGGCTTTTCTGCCAAAACATCACAGGCGCTGATGGCTTGTGAGGAGCGATTTGCTTATATTAATATTTTAGAACACCCTGAGTTGAGAGAGAACCTTAAGGTTTACTCAAGTTGGCCGACATTCCCGCAGCTATACATAAAAGGTGAACTTGTAGGCGGTTGTGATATTGTCACCGAACTGTACGAGTCTGGTGAGCTGAAAAAGATGGTAAGCGCTGCTGCTTCCGCTGAATAAGTTGTACTTTAGCCGACTTTAATCTCGTCTCAAGGTCGGCTCTCTTCTTCTTTTTTTGTGTTCTAGTTATTTACTGATGTTTTTGTTTTGGNAGANAAGCCGCATTGTGGTTGCTGAGGCGAGCCTTTCATGTATAGCAGAATATCATTGCTTTCAAGTTGCTCTTTAATCGTATCCAT
>NZ_LWGJ01001376.1:0-1656 GCF_001635845.1 Oleiphilus sp. HI0132
TTTAAATTTTTACAACGGAATAAGAACAACACTGATCTTTTTTTAACCAGAAATATGAGTCTACTCTTTCATTTTTATACTGTCTACTATTGAAATACAGATCCCAAACTACTCAGGGTAACCTGTAATATCGCGAATTGTCTTATAAAGTGGTTGCAGCTGGGGATACATCTTCAAATAAACTTCTTTATACAAACGAGCATACAACTTAACTCGTTCAGGGTTTGGCTGAAACACCTTGCCAACACGCGCCATATTCTCAATGGCTTCATCGAAGCTTGCATAAACGCCTAAACCAACAGCAACATCAATGGCAGCCCCTAAGCCAGAGGTTTCATAGGTGTGAGGTCTTTCTGCAGGCATACCAAAGACATCAGCAGTTAATTGCATCGCGGCATCACTTTGAGAGCCGCCCCCCGAGACACGCAAGGTTTTCACCTTAAGCCCGTTTCGCTTTTCCAGACGCTGCATGCCTTCCTTTAAGCCGTAAGCCAAACCTTCCAGAATAGCGCGATAGATATGGGAGCGAGTATGCACATCACCAAACCCGATAATACCGCCTTTTGCCTCCGGCCCAGGGTCGCGCACACCCGGTGACCAGTATGGTTGCAACATAAGCCCCATCGAGCCCGCCGGAACCTGGTTCACCAGTTCATCAAATAACTGTTCAGGTTCTATGCCTCTCTCTTCGGCTATCTTTTGCTCTCGTAGGCCAAACTCTTTTTTGAACCAACTCACCATCCAAAAACCGCGATAAATCATAATCTCGGATGAAAAGTACTTTGGAATTGCAGCCGGATAAGCCGGCATGTATTTAATCGGTCCAATATGTTTAGAGTTAGTTGTATTGATTGTCGCTGTCGTGCCATAGCTCATACAAGCGATATCAGGCCGGTTGCCGCCAGAGCCGATAATCTCGCAGGCTTTATCAGACGCCGAGGCAATGATAGGTAAGCCTTCATCTAGCCCCAAATGAGTTGCTGCCTCTTTGGTCAAAGCACCTAATGATTCCCCAGGATCTACCAGCTCAGGTAACATGTCTTTGCACAAAGAAGGCAAAATCTTAAAACGCCAGTCTGATTCAGCAGCCCACTTTAACTTCTTATAATCAAAGGGAATGTAACCAACCTGGGCACCAACAGAGTCTTTAAATTCTCCCGTTAGCTTAAAGCTCAAATAGCCTGATAACAGCAGAAACTTATGTGTCTTGCGCCATATTTCAGGCTGGCTCTGGGAAATCCATAATGCCTGCGATTTCTCTCGAAATCGATGTACAACATCTTCAACCCCGGCGATTTTAAACAACCACTTCCAAAAACCGGGCACATCCCCTTTTACCTCTGCCCTACGCTGGTCTAGCCAGACAATGGCTGGCCTCACAGGCCTTCCCTGCTCATCAACATTAACGACCGTACCGCGCTGCGTGGTGACCGTTGCTGCAATAATCCTGGAACGATCAATATCAGCTGCAGCCCATAGTTTATCGCAAGCTTTTTTTAATGAAGACCAGTAATACTCTGGATCTTGTTCAGCCCAGCCCGGCTGGCTAGAGAAGTAAGGCTCGAGCTCTTGTTTGCCCTTAGCGATCAAATTACCTTGGGTATCAAATATTATGGCCCGAACACTTTGAGTACCGTTATCAATGGTGAAGATATA
>NZ_LWGJ01001377.1:0-2492 GCF_001635845.1 Oleiphilus sp. HI0132
TCTTGCAATAGCGGAACTAATTTTGGTAATAGGTTATTAGTGCCATAGTCGGTCGTTGCAAGTCTTAAGGTACCTTCGTAATCTTTAGGGCTGAACTCGATAGGGTCAAGTAAAACACTGATTTGCTCGAGTGCCTGATTCACTAAGGGAAGCAGTTGTTCAGCGTTCTTAGTCAGTAATAAACCTTTTCCAGAGCGCACAAGTAATGGGTCTTGAAAGGCTTCTCTTAGTTTACCCAAGGTTCGGCTAACTGCTGATTGTGTGAGGTTTAATTGTTCTGCCGCCCGTGTGACATGCTTTGTTTCCAGCAACAGTTTTAATACTACAAGGCTATTCAGATCGAACTGGCGAAGTGTGACTAGATTCATGAGCAAGGCTAACCCACAGCTATTGGTATGATTTAAAATCATAGCATACATAATAATAATGAATTGTATTTATGTGTTCTCTGCCTGCATACTGAACTCGAATTTTTTGATCGCTCGTTGTAAAGAGGTCGTTATGAGCAAGCAAACTGAAGCGTTATATGAAAAGACTATTGAAGTGCGATGGGCTGACTGTGATGCGAATCAGCATATGAGGCATTCTGCTTATTCTGATCTGTGTGCGCATACTCGAGTTGCGTTTCTTAATGAGATCGGTATGACGGCGAAGTGGTTTAAGCAACATAATGTAGGCCCCGTTCTTTTTAAGGAAGAGACTGAGTACAAAGCCGAAGTTAATATAGGTGATGAGTTGCGCGTAACAGTGGAGCCAGGTGAGCCAACTGGTTTTACCAAAACTGTGCAGATGCTACAAAATATCTATAAGGCCAATGGTGAACTATCGGCAGTTCATCGTTGTGTGGTGGGCTGGATGGACCTTGAAGCGAGAAAGATAATTGAGTTGCCCGAGAAGATTAAAGAGCTGTATTTGATAGAAGCGCTAGTAGAGGTCTGATTCTTTAGTGGTGTTCTTAATCGCTCAGGTTTTGAATGTCGCTATTAGTCTCATATAGACTGTGTTGTATGGAGCGTTAGCCTGCTTTATTAGTTTCCTTAGCCCCACTTGCATGGTCTTCTTACGCGATATGGTATTTACCCAAGGCGGTAAAGTGTGCTCTAGTAATGCAAATCTACCGGCTTATGCAATAGAAGGGGACTACCCAAGATACTCTGTATCGATGAGGATGCCTTCGCGCCGGAAGCTTCGATGACTACTAAAAAACAACAATCAGAGGCAGCACACTAATGAATCAAGAAACGATTTATATCACCGGTGCAGCGAGTGGCATTGGCCAGGAAATCGCACGGCGCTACGTAAAAACGGGTGCCAACCTGGCCTTATTCGATCTAAAGTTTGATGAGCAGGCAAAATCGCTTATTGAGGATCTAAGGCATAACTCCAGTCAGGGTATTGCCTATTACGAAGCCGATGTGACAGACCTGGATGGCCTGCTTAAAGTAGTTTCAGAAGCGGCGTGTCATGTGGGATTACCAACGATAGCCTTGCATTGTGCAGGTATTAATCGCACTGGTTTATTTGAAGCTGTACCAGCTAAAGAGTTTGAGACTGTTGTGACAGTTAACCTTTTTGGTTCTCGTAACTTTGCTCAGGCGACTATTCCTTTATTGAAGAAAAACAAAGTGCCTAGCAAGTTAGCCTTGGTGGCTTCTATGGCAGGGTTGGTCGGTACTTATGCCTATACCTCTTACAATGCCTCTAAGTTTGGGGTGGTGGGTTTAGCTCAGGCCTTGCGCACCGAACTGGCGCCTGAAGGTGTAGCGGTTCAAGTGATTTGTCCGCCAGAAGTTGATACGCCGATGGTGCATGAAGAACACAAAACTATTCACCCGGTTACCTTGAAGCTAAAACTTACAGCCGGTGCACTGACCTTGGAGCATGCGATTGACGATATTATGAAAGGCTTGGAATCGAAGCGTTTTTACATCATTCCAGGCAAGCTCGCCCGGATGACCTATTGGATGAACAGACTGATTCCCGTAAAGCTAGTTAATTTCTATATTGATTCGATTGTCAGAAACGTATTGAAACAACAAAAATAATAGGCAGGCCGCAATGAAGAAAGTATTTATTACCGGCGCAAAAGGTTTTATCGCACAAAGTCTGGCGCGTTGCCTAAATAAAAAAGGTATCGAGACCTGTGGGATTGATCTAAGTGCCAATCAGGAACAAAACATCATACAAGCTGATTTATTTGAGCCAGAGAGATGGCGAGACATGCTAGCTGGTTGTGACACCCTCATTCACACGGCTGCAGTGGTCTCTAATGCTGCAACAGAAGAGGAAACCTGGCGCGTTAATGTGTTGGGTACGCAGACTGTATTAGATGAAGCGGCAAAGTGTGATAACAAAAAGCGCTTTCTGCACTTTTCCTCCGTTGCCGCGTTGGGCTTAAGTCACACCGGAGCAATGGATGAAAATACTGCCTTGAGGGCTTGCGGTCAGAAATATTCAGACTCCAAACTGGCTAGTGAACATTTGGTTCTGAA
>NZ_LWGJ01001378.1:0-789 GCF_001635845.1 Oleiphilus sp. HI0132
GTTTACGTTTGCTCATAAGCTCCGATGAATCGCTAGGAAAAGAACCAATGGCGCTATTCTAGCAGTAAAAGTATTCCAGAAGCTTGTTTATATCGAATATAGTGATTATCTTTAGCTGCCAAGCACCAGCATTAATCATAGGACTATTTTGATGACCGACAGCCCCGCGAAACATAAAGACAACCTTATCTGGATCGACCTAGAAATGACCGGCTTGGATCCTGAACAAGAGCGCATTATCGAGATCGCTACGATTGTGACCGACTCACAGCTAAATACCCTGGCGGAAGGGCCGGTTATCGCGATTCACCAAAGTGACGAATTGATGGACTCTATGGATGAATGGTGTACCAAAACACATGGTGAAAATGGTCTGACTGCTCGGGTTAAAGCCAGCAATACTTCCGAGAGAGAAGCAGAACAAGATACGATAGAGTTCTTGAAGCAATATGTAGATAAGGGCTGCTCGCCAATTTGCGGAAATACCATTGGTCAGGATCGGCGCTTCTTGGTGAAGTATATGCCGGAGCTAGAAGCCTTCTTTCATTACCGGAACCTGGATGTCAGTACATTGAAAGAGCTAGTTAGGCGCTGGAAACCAGAGATTCAATCAGGCTTAAAAAAACAAGGTACTCACCTGGCACTTGATGATATTCGAGATTCGATTGAAGAGCTAAAATATTACCGGGAGCACTTTATTAAAGCCTAAGTAAGTGCCACTCCTTTAAGAACCCTTCTTTTGGTTTCTCCGTGCAGGCCTCCGGCCGCTCTGTGTCCTCTGTGGTGGGT
>NZ_LWGJ01001379.1:0-492 GCF_001635845.1 Oleiphilus sp. HI0132
GGCATAAAAGGAATATGAGAATATGAGAATTATTATCATTGGCGGTGGGCCGGCCGGGCTCTATTTTGCGAGTGCCATGAAAAAATTCAATCCTGGCTTTGACATCACCGTTTATGAGGCTAAAAATGAATCAATCAACTCATTTGGTTTAGGCTACACGCTACAGGGGCTGACCAAAGATTTGTTAGCGCATTTGGATGAGGATTATTTCACATCACTCTTTGCGAATAACACTCCGCCGAGACTCTCACAAGCCACCGTAAAAACCAATAACGACTGCCAAACCTTTAAGTTTTCTGATGGACACTGCGTTTCCCGTTTTGAATTGATGCGCTATTTCAGAAATAAAGCTACGTCACTCGGAATAACTATCGAAGAGAAAAAAGTGCTTCCATCTGAGCTAAGTCAGCTACAAGATTCCTGCGACTTATTGGTTGGAGCAGATGGCGTAAACAGCATTGTACGAAAAGAATATGCGGCTAAATTTGTCAC
>NZ_LWGJ01001380.1:0-658 GCF_001635845.1 Oleiphilus sp. HI0132
TTTGCGCATATAACGCCTGCCACAACGGCTTGGGTGAAGTGGCGGCGTTTTTGCGTCTTTTTGCAAAAACGGTGACAGTTTACCCAAGTCCGATTGATGGCACTTGTTATGTGTTTTCATTGAATTTAGGTCATCTATTGTAACCAATATCTGGGTTATTAGATTGATACTTGCGAATGAACTCTACCTCTTTGGCTGCTAGTTCAGACTCTTCACAATCTGGTGACTCCCAAAGTATCTGTTTACGTACTGTGTAATCTTTGCGTACCTCTTGAGGAAGCGTTGCAAAGTCTGCATTTACTGTATCCATATCCGGGCTGCCAAAATAACGATGGCTTCCGATGCTATCCTTGCCTATATATATTTTACCTGTGGGATTATAAGTAATTTTATAGATCTGTTTCATCTGCTCCGGAATTCCATTTTTTCACATAACGCCCAGCTCACCGGAGGAGCAAAATTGGCGTGACTTTTTGCTCCAGCAAAAAGCGCGACACATTTTGCGGAGTCCGGTGGAGCTGCTTGTTATAGCTTTTATTGGTATTCAAATTTGGTTTTAGCCTCACCAGTTTCATTTATAGTTAGTGTAAATGACTTCCAATCACCGCCAGTATGCGATTTCATAACTGAGTGAAGCTTAGGCACAACGGTATAGAGC
>NZ_LWGJ01001381.1:0-4380 GCF_001635845.1 Oleiphilus sp. HI0132
AGAATAAGAACCTTGCCTATGAAAGAATCCTTAAAGAGTTCGATGTTTCTTACAAACTCGTATCGATAAAGGGTGCCAGGCCACGAAAATTCGTTTCAGCACAGCAGGCTGGGGAGTGGTATCGATTTGTTCCAGAAAAAGGCGCCAATGTAGTGGCGCTGAGGCGTGACGTCAGTTTCATAAAGGACAAAAGATCAGATGAACGAGTGAACAAACGTTTCGAATATCTCAAAAGGCTATCTCGTTGTTTCGAAATAAAGGAAGAGGGTAAAGAGCCTAATCAGTATCTCGAAAACTACTACAAAAATTTAGGCGGTGTCGAAACTGAATCTGCACTGGCTAAGTACCTGGCTGGTGAGCTTGGGCAACGGTTCGAATTACCCAAGAAGGTATTGTTTCCCTTTGGGCTTAATCCTTCGCAGAAAAGTGCTGTTGAAAATGCACTGACAAACCAGATTAGTGTGATTGAAGGCCCTCCAGGAACAGGTAAGACACAAACCATTCTAAATATTATTGCTAATGCAGTAAGTGAAGGGCAGACCGTAGGAGTAGTTTCCGGAAATAACTCAGCTACGGATAATGTCGCTGAAAAGCTTGAAGCTAACGGATTTGGCTTTCTTACAGCAGCGCTTGGTAATGATGGTAGAAAGACAGCATTCTTTTCGAAGGAATTTGTAGAGCCTCAAAAACAAGGCTGGGTAATAACGACTGATGTTCTTGCTGCTAAGGAGGCTCATTTTAAAATGATCTCCACAAAGCTGGAAGAGGTGCTCGTGCTGGAGAATGAACTAGCAGAAATCAAGCAAAAGAAACTGGATTTTGACCTAGAGAAACAGCATTTCGAGAGCAAATATCCCGATGCCAAAAATGTGTATGCAAAACTGACTTCCCGTAGGAAGTATACCGCAGCGGATATTTTAGCCTTCAAGCAGTCGCTTATATTTGGGAAAAAGAAAAGTAAGCTAGCACTTATTTGGTCTGCGATAAAAGTATATTTTAGATTCGGTATCTCTAACTTTAAGCAAGTATCACAATGCAGCGCGGAGCTAATTTCAGATCTAGAGAAAGACTACTTCGATACCAAAGTTATAGAACTAACAGAGAGTATTTCTTCGCTTGAGAAAAAGCTTGAAGGGATAGAAAGTAAGAGTTTAATGAAGAGCTCGAAAGAACTTTCTCTTGAGTTGTTTAAGCATTCAATTGCGCTAAATCGATATGGGCTAAATCCTGAAAAGTTTACTAAAGAAGATTATCGTAATGATTACGAAACGTTTCTTAAACAGCACCCACTCATATTAAGTGCTACCCATTCGCTCAGAGGGTGCGTGGATCGTGGGACACTTCTGGATTATCTAATAATTGATGAAGCCTCTCAGGTAGATCTGGTAACTGCTGCAATTTCGTTGTCATGCTGCAAACGTCTTGTGGTCGTGGGCGATCTAAAGCAAATATCCAATTTTGCATCAGAGGCCGCTCTTGACCAGAAAGCCGAAGTAGAAGATGAATATCCGGTTGAAGAGCATTATAACTTTTACGACAACAGCATAATGTCTTCGTTGCTCAAGACTTATGGCGATCGATTACCTAAAACGATGTTAAGAGAGCACTATAGGTGTCATCCAGCGATTATTGGGTTTTGTAATAAACAGTTCTACAACGATCAGCTGTTAATTATGACCGAAGAAGGTGAGAGGAAAGACCCGTTCCTGGTTTTTCCGCTTGTGGCCGGAAATCACGCAAGGAAGTTGTTTGATGAACCGGGGCTGTTTAGTGAAAGAGAGATCTCAGTTATTAAGGATGAGGTGCTGACTGAACCTCGATTAGCGACACAAGATTCAGATGAAATTGGGATAATCGCTCCTTATAGAAAGCATATTGAGCAAACTAGGAAGTGTTTAGATGATGAGAATATGGACACTGATACAGTCTTCAAATACCAAGGTCGTGAGAAACAAGTTATCGTGTTCTCAACGGTAGCTAACTCGATAAATGACTTTATTGATCGTGCTGATACCGTTAACGTTGCCGTGTCTAGAGCAGTTGACCAGTTTGTGTTAGTGACGGGGAATAAGATCTTTAACGATAATAACTCGAATATTGGAGCCTTGGTGCGTTATATCAATTATCAAACGATGGGCAAGGCGCTGATACCAAGTAAAAAGTCATCTGTTTTTGATATGCTCTATTCAGAACAAAGCGTGCAGCGTCGAGAGTTTTTAGCCCGACATAACAAAGTTTCCATTTACCATTCAGAAAATCTCATAGATGTTCTCTTGAGAGAGGTCTTATCCTTAGAGGCTTTCCAAGATTTAGATTATGTGCTTCATGTTCAGCTAAATGACATTGTAAAAGATACGTCAGAGCTAACTTATGAACAAAGTAAATTTGTGAAGAATCCTTGGTCGCATGTAGATTTCTTGATTTATTCGCGAATCGATAAGAGCCCTGTTTTGGCAATCGAGGTTGATGGCTTCGAGTTTCACGAAAATAATGCTGAACAGCGCGGGCGAGACACGTTGAAGAACCAGGTTCTGCAGAATATTGGATTAAGGTTGTTAAGGCTAAAAACCAATGAGTGTGACGAAAAGGAACGCATAGTCGCTGCACTTGAGCGAGCTGCCAAAAGGCAAACTGTTAGTGACTCCCAAGATAATAGTACCAATAGTAAAAACTCTGATTGGGAAAGGGTCAAACGCTACGCGGATGAAGTAGTTATGGACCTAGTAGATTATTTAGAGTCTCAGGCTTGTGTTGATGTTCCTACAGTGGGTTATGAGCTGTGTGATGGCAACGGGGAAATTTTATGTGAATCAGAGCTTGCTTGGGAGAGTTATAAAGTAGCGTTGTTAATCGACTACCAAATGGATGAGGGCGAAGAGTTATTCACAAAACAAGGTTGGACGGTTGTAAGTATTGATGAGAAACCTGAGGGCCTGTTAAGTTTGTTAGCGTCAAAGGAAGCTGCTTGATGGATATTAAAGTCGCCTTCGCGGACAGGTTTTTTAACGCTTTAGTGAAACTACCAGCTAACACCCAAGCTAAGGTTATTCAACTGGTTCTAAAGTTTCAAAGTAACCCTAAATCTCCGGGATTGAATTATGAAACTCTCAATGCGCTTAAGGATAAGCTCATGCGATCTATACGGGTTGATCAAGCATACAGAGTCATACTACATGCACCGGCTGAGGGAAATGTCTATTTGCTATTGTGGGTAGATCATCATGATAGAGCATATAACTGGGCAGCAGTTCATCAGTGTAAAATAAATCCTAATACTGGATCTCTACAGATATACGAGACCATGATTGAGACGATGCAAAAGGTTTCAGCTCCGTCTACTTTCGAAAAGGGCTTGTTTGACAATTTAAAGGATAAACACTTACTAAGACTTGGTGTTCCCGATGAGCTTATATCGTCTGTAAGGAGTGTGACTAACGAGTCGATGTTGGATCAACTACAACACCGATTACCGAAAGAGGCATATGAGGCTTTATTCTTTTATAACGCGGGCGAAAGCTATGAAAGTCTTTTACTAGAAAGCGAAACTAGCGATGTTTCAAGCGTTGATTCATCAGACTATCAGCAAGCACTCAGCCTACCTTCTACTATAGCTAGCTTCTTTGTCCCAGCAAGTGAAAAAGAGCTAAGAGAAATGCTTGCTGAACCGGTTGCTAAATGGCGAGTGTTTCTGCACCCAGCGCAACGCAAGCTCGTTATGGGTATTAAGAATGGTTCGGTAAGAGTACTAGGTGGAGCGGGTACGGGCAAAACAGTTGTGGCAATGCACCGTGCCAAATGGCTTGCAGAAAACTGCTGTGATAACGGACAGAAAGTTCTGTTTACCACTTATACCAAAAACCTCGCGATTGATATTTCAACTAGCCTTCAAAGTATTTGCGATCAGCATACCCTTTCTAAGATTGAAGTCATTAACCTTGACCAATGGGTGCAAAACTTTCTAAAACATCATAATTATGGATACCGCATACTCTATGATCAACGTAAAAGTGAAGAGTTATGGGGTAAAGCGCTCATCAAATGTCCACGACATTTAAATTTTTCCAATAATTTCTACAAGGAAGAATGGCAACGTGTCGTACAGGCTCAAGGCATTGATACGTTCAATGCGTATAAACGAGCTTCTAGAAAAGGCAGGGGTACAAGACTTGATCGTGAGCAACGCTTTGAAATTTGGCCGGTGTTTGAAGAATATCGTCGACTACTAAATGCCGAACATTATAAAGAGGTTGATGATGTTTATCGAGATACTCTCGGATTTATAGAAAGCGGGCAAGGAACTCAAGACTATTCGTCTGTCATCTTGGATGAAGCTCAAGATATGGGGTCTCAAGCATACAAATTGTTAAGAGCTATTGTGCC
>NZ_LWGJ01001382.1:0-1066 GCF_001635845.1 Oleiphilus sp. HI0132
CATAATAACTAATGACTTCACCTTTTCTGCCATAGGTAGTGCGTTTAACTGGTAAGTAATCATTATTATATTCGTATCGGGTTACCTTCCAGAATGCATCTCCCCAATACGTGCTGTTAGCACCAACACTGACCAAATTACCCTTGCCGTCAAATTCCATGTAATGTTCGTACCAAGGAAGACTGAGGTACGGAAAAGGAGACCCGTGGATTTTCTTTTCCTTATCCTGGAACAAAGAAACCTCTTTCACAGGGCCTGCTAGTTCAAATAATGGCTTAAATAAAATGCTTTCTGATGAAGGCTGTACGAGATCCGCCAAAGGATACTTAAAATAATCTATATATTCTAAATGTAGATGCTTTCCCTTCAAGCCGTTACTGTCACTGGCAAGGCACGATATGGTAGAAAGCAAAAGTAATACTAATGTTGTACATCGAAGCATTTTATATATTCCGTTTTTCCGTTTTTCCGTTTTTTCAAAGTAGAGAACTATCAATCTGCCAATCGTCACGATGCGATACAGCCTGTTCACTCCCGTTTTTTCGTTAATTTTCAGATTGGTACATATCTAGATTTACTGCGGCCTTACAAAGAAATGTGTAGTTCCTTTACTCAGAATATGAGGTATACTGATTCTGTAATCAAATGATGCTGGCCTATATAGGAAGAACCACTCTGGCATATTCTTACTAAATTCAATAGCACTCTTATTCATTATATTGGTACATTCTTCATAATCACTTTTAAAAGTATTGCGATCCTTAACATTACCAATGTAGTTGAATTGTAGAGCCTTAGAAGTACACTCAAATCTAAATGTTTGATTGCCATCATTCCTTTCTATTTCAAAAAAGTAGCCTGGTCCCCCCCCAATAAAGTCTGGCAGTGTAACCTCTGTTGGTAAGTCAAAGTTATTTGAACGAAGATGACATTTGAAGGGAGTAGGGCACCCTTTGAAGAACATCGACTGGCGACTTTTTGAGTCTTTATATAAATAAGGACCGAAAGGCATATTGTGTTGACCTTTAATCGGCATATTATTCTGTTTGGTTGCCTCAGCAATGAT
>NZ_LWGJ01001383.1:0-1255 GCF_001635845.1 Oleiphilus sp. HI0132
CAGGCACCACGACGTAATAAGTAAGGTTGGATAGGTTAACGCGTCGCGTTAGCAACCCACGAATACCAGCATGATCACCGTCGAAATTACTTGCTTCATCTGATGCGTTGACGCTTCCCTAACGGGAAGAATGTTAATTAAAAAGAAAGGCTCTGGCCGAGGTTCCGGCAGGATTTTGTGCGGGCCTCTTGACGTGGGGAGTCATACCAACGCCTTTAGCTGCGGCGAGCGATAGCGAGTCCAGCCCCGGGGCTTTTTCCGGGGCGAGGCAGGCTAAACTTGTTAACTGGTAATCCACTTAATGCCAGACCATACACCGAAGATTACCCCCATAACAACTGAAGAAAATATGGTCCAGTTGATGAAAAAATATAAATTATGAGCAAAGTCGCCACCCTTGATGGGAGCTGAAGCTTCAAAATGTTTTGCAAGTACTTCTAACTGCGGAATATTGGGCTCATTGGCGTCTACGGTGTACTCGTCGGAATCACCCCACATTTCGTAGACTTCAAAGTCATGATCTCTGAACTTGAATGTGCAGAAAACATCATCGTCTGCCCAGTGGGGGTGATGAGTAATTTCGACACCCTCGAGTTGCTCCAGAATCTTTGTGGTGCCTTTACGTGAAACCTTTCGATTTTTGAACGTAAACATCCAAAACTCACCACGATTGTTTACTACTCGTTCGATTTTCATAAGACAGTTAACGCCGCCAGCAACGGCGAGCGAAGCGAGTCCAGCCCACGGCCCTTTGTGGGCGATGTTGGCTGGCCTGGTTATATTTTTCTTTCAATGATGAACCCTGACTCGTCACCACAATGAATATAAATTTCACCGTCACCTTGTAAAGGAGTAGGAAATTCAATTTTACCCCGACCACAAAGGTCATCACCCTCGCAAGTGCCTTGCCAGCTAAACTCAAGATAAGGTGTTCGGTGAGATACCCTAACATCGAGCCACCCTTTTACAGCACCAAAAACGAACTGGCCTAATCCATCTTCAGTAAACTCAAAATAACCGGGTTCATCGAGGTCAACGTAGTCTTGAGGCCAAGTTGTCATTAACTTAATTTTCCATCGGCCTACAAAATCGTGCACTGAATTCTCCCTGAAATATAACGCCGCCATTTGCGGGATGAGTTTTATGGCGACGTTTATGCGTTTCTTTGCATAAACGGTGACAGAAAACGAAGATCCGAAAGATGGCCTGGTTATATGATTTTTGCTTTTAGTCTTTTGACCTTATGCTCTTAATT
>NZ_LWGJ01001384.1:0-606 GCF_001635845.1 Oleiphilus sp. HI0132
ACCCCAAAACACCTTACCGACACCCGCTTGCAACTCCCAGGAATCGCCATAGTAGGTCCAGAGCGCTTCGCGTAAGTCAAAATGAGTGCGCTCATCATCCTCAAAGTCGTAACGACCAAACACCTTGGCAACAAAGTCTCCTTGCCCTAATGATGTATCGAATTCTATCTGCCCGCTTAGGGAGCTTTGAAATTGACTCTGATCGGCAAGCCCCTCTTCCACAAAGGTACGCGCTTGAAAACCTAACTCACCTTCAACACTCGCGAGGGCATTGCCACTACTAAGCATTAAAGCACTCGTAAGAAGCAAAGTAGAAGTTTTGTGGAAGATGGTATTTATTTTATTTGTCGATAGATTCAAGTTTTCGCCCGCCTTTTACTGTGCAATTTCGCTACATCATGCATGGGTAAAAAATGGCTTTCAATAAAATATATGGAAAAGTTCTTTCCAAAACATTTACAAAATACATTTTACTGTATACATTTACAGGTACTGGTTATTCACACAGATAAACATTAACTCAACCTAACGGACTACACGGCATGCTAAAGCTCACCAAGAGACAAAGCGAAGTATTGCAACTCATCAAACAAAATATTGATGAAA
>NZ_LWGJ01001385.1:0-1234 GCF_001635845.1 Oleiphilus sp. HI0132
TAGATGCCGCGTTCAGGCACGCCACCAAAGACCCGAAATGCATGATTGTGTGCATCAAACAGCATCTCGTGCGTTTNTTTNTAATAAGCTCGCAGGAAGAAAGCTCGACTATTGCTTAGCTTGAAGTAAGCAACTTGAAGGCAGCACTTCCGACCATTGATCGTGGCGAAATCTTCGCCCCAATCAAACTGGAATGCTTCGCCTGGTGCAAAAGTCAGTGGAACATAGACTCGCTTAGCGGCAGTGCTCTTTGCTTCATGTTGCTCTTGTCGCCACTGCCGTGCAAACGCAGCAACACGATCATAGGAAACGGTGTAACCCAGTTGTACTAAATCCTGGTATAGCTGCTTGACTGACTTACGCTGCTTTCGATGCTTTTTCACCTCACGGTGAAGCCAGCAGGTTAAGGTCTTCTCGTAGTCATCCAGCTTACTCGGCGACTTCCTTGCAGGGTAGCTTGGGTCTAAATTTCTATTATTGAGGTATTTACGAACAGTATTTCGTGACAATCCGGTCTTCCGAGCAATCGATCGAATCGATTGTCCCTCCCGAATATGCCAGCGTCGAATTACGCTTAGTAGAGCCACGTCTATCACTCCATTTTCTCCTGCTTTGCTGAAGCAGGGATAGGTTTATACGTGGGTCAAAATTCGATGCAAATATATGGCTTTAGTGGGTCAGTTTTGGGTGCAAATCAACAGCTAGGGAAGGAAATTATTGTTAAACAAGGCATCCGGGTATCCCTTGCCAACAATGGTGAAGAAGGCTACGAGAAAGCCATAAAAGGCAATTTCGATTTCATATTAATGGACATGCAAATGCCTTTAATGGATGGCTGCCAAGCTACCGAAAAGATACGGGAAAGCAATCAGAAGATCCCTATCATCGCGATGACCGCAAATGCCATGGCAGAAGACAAAGCAAAATGTCTTGCCTCGGGCATGAATGACTACGTGACCAAGCCCGTCAATGACAATGAGCTCTTTTCTGCCATTCTCAAACATGTCAAAGGCATCAGACAAAAGCAAAATCAAGCGCTATGCCCTCAGGAACAGCACCTTTCGGAACCAATCGAGCAGGTACAAACTGCCTCTGCGCCAGAGGAAAGCAGAATAAGTCAGGAGCTGTCGACTGAAGTCGAGGAAGTCGAGGAAGTCGAGGAAGTCGAGGAAGTCGAGGAAGTCGAGGAAGTCGAGGAAGTAGAGGAAGTCGAGGAAGTCGAGGAAGTCGAGGA
>NZ_LWGJ01001386.1:0-16646 GCF_001635845.1 Oleiphilus sp. HI0132
AACAAAACACTTATCTGTTTAATTTCAACACCTTAATTAAATATCACACCTTACCTCTCGTATCGAAGCGCACTTTATTTTATAGACATTTCCAAATATCATCGCTGCACTTTTTAGGACAAAAGCGAACCTTTTTCGTTTTAGTCATAATATTAAATTGCCAAAACTTCGCTACACTTGAGCGCTAAAATACACCTATACTTAGTAGCTTTATTTAACGAACTCCTATCACGACAGGCAAGCAAACTAACGGACCGTGCGATGACAACAAGCAAAGACGCCACACCCAAGATCAGCCTAGATAACCCTTTTGGTTCTGACAACGAGCTGGACTTTAGAATCCCCGGGCAAAATGCAGAAAACCCCGGACTTTATGAAGAAACTCTCCGTAAAGGTTACGACCTGATGCAGCGCCCAAGAAAAGCTGCTGGTGTAACGGCCATTACGCGTCAACACAGTAAAAAGCGAATGACGATATGGGAACGTATTTCAGTTCTAACAGATGAAGACCCAAAGGTACTGTTCCAGAACTGGGGTAAAAATCTAGATGGCGCGTCAATCGTCACGGCAGTCGTAAAAATAGACGGCCGAGACGTTGCCTTATACGGTCACGATTTCACCGTCAGGGCGGGCTCTATGGATGCCACCAACGGCACTAAGCTAGCCCGCTTAATGGAGCTTGCGGGTAAACGAAAGATTCCTTTAGTGGGCCTAAACGATAGTGCCGGCGCTTACGTCCCCGCCGGAGTCGGCGGTCTAGACGGTTACGCCGAAGCTTTTACCGCTTTAAGAAAGATCAGCGGTGTTGTACCTAGCATTATGTGCATGTTTGGTTTTAATGCCGGTGGTGGTTCATACCTTCCACGCCAAGGTAGCTTTATGATTCAGCCAAATGATACATTCTTTGGCCTAACAGGCCCTGGTGTGGTGAAAAGTGTACTCGGTGAAGATGTAACGCCTGACGAGCTTGGCGGCCCTGGCGTACATAGCCAAAGTGGTGTCACAGATATCGTGGTAAAAGATGAAGTCAGCGCCTTGAAGAAAGTTCGCCAACTACTCAAATATCTTCCGAACAACAATTCCGAGTTAGCACCCTATCAGGAAACGTCCGATCCGATTGATCGTAAGACCTGGGATATCGACATCCTGCTGAAGAAGGCCTTCAATAGCCCAACCGGTTTCAATACGCCTATTGATGTCACTATCATGATCCAGCAACTTTGCGACCATGGCGACTTTATTGAAATTCAGGAAGAGCGTGCACGTAACACGGTTACAGCCTTGGGTAGAATGGGTGGCAATGTGGTCGGCTTTCTGGCCAATAACAGCGCCGTGTCTTCAGGCCAGATTGATATTGATGCAGCCTATAAGAATGCACGCTTTATCCGCTTCTGTAACCTTTACAATATCCCTGTCATCTTTATGGAAGATACAACGGGTTTCTTACCTGGTAAAGATCAAGAATCAAACGGTATTGTGCAAGCAGGTAGAGCAATGCTTGATTCAATTATTGACCTAAGAACGCCTCGTTTTTTGGTGATCATTCGTAACGCTTTCGGTGGTGCTTACGCTTCTTACAACTGCTATCAGACAGGTGCAGACTTTGTATGCGCCCTGCCTTCTACCAGAGCAGCCGTAATGGGACCAGCAGGTGTAGAATTTGTCTATAAGAAGGAGTTACGCGCTATTCGCGGTGCGGTTAAGACAGGCGAGCAAAGTGCCGAATGGGGCGCTGAGCAAGAAGCCTTACTCGCAAAACGCTATGAAGAAGAATTGATGAACCCAAATGAGGCGTTGAGCCTAGGGTCGATCTCTCAAATTGTTATGCCCAGAGACATGCGCAAGGTCTTGTGCGAACAGCTCAATTTCCACTTATCACACTATACACCTGAGCCACTCGGCGGCGTACAAAGGGAGTCTTTCTAATGAGTAACGAACATTACCTTAACAACCCGCTGACTCATCAAGACCGTCGTTTAGGCCAATCAGACAGCACTTGGGTACGTAGCTTCTCGTGTGAAGACATTCGCCCCTTAATCATTTGTCGTGGCCCTATTCGTAAAGAAGCAATGGATGTATTTGCAGAAATGGGAGTGACGCATTGCGGTATCTTATTGTCTGAAAAAGACAGTATTGTTTATCAAAATGCCTTGGCGCCAGAACTGCGCCAAATCAACAATCCTGACCGCATTCACCGTGTGCCAGACTACAGCGGCGCAGATAAAGAAGAGCGTGTTCAGCGCATAGAACAGATCATTCGCATTGCTAAAGAGAACAACTATAACGCTATTTTTGCCGGCTACGGCTTTATGGCCGAAGACGAAGCGATGGTTGGCGCAATGGAAGAAGCCGGTCTGAACTTTATTGGCCCTTGCTCGGAAACGGTTCATAAAGCAGGCCTAAAAGACGAGGCGAAGCGCACCGCATTGCAAGTCGGCGTCAGTGTAACGCCTGGAATCAACAATGCTACTGCCTTGACACTCCTTAAAAAGCATAGCGATGAAAAGGCGCTACTGTCTTTAGTCAAAAAAGAAGGCTTAGCACTCAACCAAGAACGCTTTGAAAATGCCGACTCAATTGAAGATAAAGCCGACGTCGTGCTTGATGCAGGCTACAAAAAAGGCATCGACCTTTATAGCGTGGCAGAGCTTCAGGAAACCATCCGCGAGCAAGTAATCAAGATTGGCCAGGAGTACCCTGAAAACCGTATTCGCCTGAAATGCATCGGCGGTGGCGGCGGTAAAGGCCAACGCATACTCTCCAGCCCTTCAAGCTTTAAAGGCAGCATCGAAGAGCGCTTAAGCCAAGCAGCAGATGAAGCACCTTCTCTAGTACTTGAGATCCTCAACGAGGTAAAAGCGACAGGCCAAGGCGACAACAAGAATATTCTTGTCGAGTTGAATATCGAAACCACTCGTCACCAGGAAATCCAGGTGATCGGTAATGGTGAATGGGCACTGGCTTTGGGCGGTCGTGATTGCTCTTTGCAGATGCACGAGCAAAAGCTGCTTGAAATATCGGTTACGACCGAAGATTTACAGCATGCGCTTACAGAGTCGTTGCATCGCGGTAGTGAAGCCGAATCTAAAATCCTTAGCCAGGAGATCAAAACCCTTCAGGCGATGGAAAAAGAATCCGAAGTATTTGGTCAGGCTGTAGGTTTGGACAACGTATCCACCTTCGAGTGTATCGTTGACCGCGACAAACACTTCTTTATGGAAATGAACACCCGAATTCAGGTTGAACACCGCGTTACAGAGCTCTGTTATAGCCTGAAATTCGTCAACCCCGACAACGCTGATGACAGTTTTACGGTGCACTCATTGGTCGAGGCCATGGTATTACTCGCTGCACACGGCAAGCGCTTACCCAAGCCCGAGCGCGTATTGCGTCATAATGCTTCGGTTGAAGCCCGCCTTAATGCAACTAACCAAGCTTTGGCACCCCATGCAGGTGGTTTGATTGAACATTGGTCAGATTCGCTTGATGGCGAAATTCGTGACGACCAGGGCATCAGTCTTCACAACCCTGATACAGATGTATTCATGTCCTATCACTTGGCCGGTGCTTACGATAGTAATATCGCCCTACTCCTGACTGTTGGCAACAATCGTCTGGAAAGCTTTGAACAAATGTCTGAAGTACTTCGCCGCACTAAGCTGGAAGGTAAGGATCTAGGCACCAACCTTGAATTCCATTACGGCTTGGTCAACTGGATAATGGGCAACAATATTCATGCGAAACCAACAACCCAGTTTATCGTTCCCTATCTAACGGCTGTAGGCGCGTTAAAAAAACAGGCACAGCAATACGACCTGAACCAGGTTTATGCTGAAGTCTGCCAAGCAAATATTGCTAGCCTTAAATCCAAGGACGACAAGACTGCAATGCAAAGCGTATTGCAACGCAAGCACCTATTGCTTACACGTCCGGTTGAGCACTTAATGCTTGAACCACACTTGTTATCCGGCTGGTTGGCCATGCATCAAACTCACTTCTCGGTTGATAAGAAGGGCAAGGTCTCCTGGATAGAAAACCCGATTAAAGTCCTGGATGAAACTTATCACTTCCTTAACATGGACTTTCACCCGGGAAACAAACGAGAGAACCCAGCGGCCACCATGATCTGGGATCATGACCAGGAAATCCTCAGCGATGCACTTTCCTTCTATAGCACACTTGAAGAAAAACTGGATATTTGCAACTTCAACGACTTAGACAAAGCCCTAAAAGCTGCCAAGCACAGCGATTTTGATACAGCGACCTGGGCCGCAATCAAAGCTGCCCACGCAGGCTATCAAGCTGGCTGCAGAGTACTACTATTACTGCCATACATAGCCGCCAAGACAGGTTTCTTCGAACTGAAAGTCGCTGATGACCTGAGCTTAGTCATTCCTGAGAACTTAACCAATAAAGATTATCAGGAAGCGATGGCGAAGGTCCTAGTACCACCACCTGTCGCGAAAAGTGATGAGATTCTCGCCAGCTCAGGCGGTATGTTCTATTCGCGCGAAGCGCCTGATATGCCTCCCTTTATTGAGGAAGGCCAGCACTTTGAGACGGGAGATCCGCTCTATATCGTTGAAGTCATGAAGATGTTCAATAAAATAGCTGCGCCGTTCTCTGGCACCATTGCTAAAGTGCTGCTTGAAGACGATGGCACCATTATTAAGAAGGGTCAGCCACTGTTCAAAATTGTTCCTGATGAAGAAATCGTTATTGAAACAGACGAGCAGATAAAAGACAGACAAACCAAAGCTTGCACTGAGTTTTTGGCGAATATTTAGGAGAATAAACAATGATTACAGGCTTAGACCACATTGCGATAGCAGTGCCAGATTTACAGAAAGCCATAGAGCGCTTTGCGGAAGACTTCGGCTTGAACCTTAAAGGCCAGGAAGATGTACCTGAAGCAAAAACCAGTGCTGCGTTTTTAGACGTTGAGAAAACCAGTATTGAATTGATTCACCCACTTAACGGTGAAGGCCCTGTGCAGAAATACTTGGAAAAGAAAGGCGGTGGCATTCACCACCTTTGTTTCCGCAGCGACGATATCGAAGCGGATGTTGAGCGTTTGAAGGCAAAGGGTTATCAATTCCTTTCCGATGCACCTTCACCTGGTGCGCACAATTGTAAAGTGATCTTCATCCACCCAAAAAGTGCCGACGGCATTTTAATAGAGCTTAACCAACCCATGGATCAGTAAGCACTTACATAAGCATAACAATAGAGCAGCTATTACTTAACGAGAAATACTATGTCTGATAAAAAGCCTGATTTAGCCGCACAACTCGAGCAATGGGAAGCGCTTGCGACCAAACAAATGAAAGGGGTCAGTCCGGATGAAATGACCTGGCAGACGCCAGAAGGTATTCCCGTTAAGGTGCTCTATACCGAGGAAGATACAAAAGACCTGCCTCACACCCAGACACTTCCCGGTATGGCTCCCTTTGTACGTGGCCCAATGGCAACGATGTACGCCGGCCGCCCCTGGACCATCCGCCAATACGCAGGATTTTCCACCGCAGAAGAGTCAAATGCTTTCTATCGCAAAAACCTGGCTGCCGGTGCACAAGGCGTATCAGTTGCCTTTGATTTAGCGACTCACCGAGGTTACGACTCAGACCACCCACGCGTAACGGGTGATGTAGGTAAAGCAGGTGTGGCGATTGATTCAGTCGAAGATATGAAAATTCTTTTCGACGGCATTCCGCTTGATAAAGTATCGGTATCCATGACCATGAACGGCGCAGTCTTGCCAATCCTGGCTAGCTACATCGTTGCAGCAGAAGAGCAAGGCGTTTCACAAGAACAGCTTTCAGGCACGATTCAGAATGACATTCTGAAAGAGTTTATGGTGCGCAATACCTATATCTACCCACCAAAACCATCCATGAGGATTATTGGCGATATTATCGGCTACACCTCCGAGAACATGCCTCGCTTTAACAGCATTTCAATCTCCGGCTACCATATTCAGGAAGCCGGTGCTGATGCAGCGCTGGAACTAGCCTACACACTTAGCGATGGCAGAGAGTATGTTAGAACTGCACTGAAAGCTGGTTTGGACGTCGATGCCTTTGCGCCTCGCCTTTCCTTCTTCTGGGGCATTGGCATGAACTTCTATATGGAGATCGCCAAGCTCAGAGCCGGTCGCTTGTTATGGCATAAGATTATGGATGAGTTCGGACCTAAGAACCCCAAATCTTCTATGCTTCGAACCCACTCGCAAACATCAGGCTGGTCTTTGACCGAGCAAGACCCTTACAACAATGTGATTCGTACCACCATCGAGGCGATGGCTGCGGTATTTGGTGGCACTCAGTCACTGCACACCAATGCTCTGGACGAAGCGGTTGCACTACCAACAGAATTCTCTGCCCGTATTGCGCGAAATACTCAGATCATCCTTCAAGAAGAAACAGGTATTCCTCAGGTTGCAGACCCTTGGGGGGGCTCCTACATGATGGAAAGTCTCACGCAGCAGATTGCTGATCGAGCTTGGGAATTAATTGAAGAAATCGAGGAAAAAGGTGGAATGGCAAGTGCCATAGAACATGGCATTCCAAAAATGCGAATTGAAGAAAGTGCCGCGAAAAAACAAGCACGCATTGATCGCGGTGAAGATGTCATTGTTGGTGTCAATAAATACCAGCTCGATCATGAAGATGACCTGGATATACTTGAAGTAGACAATGTGGCTGTACGCGAGTCACAAATCAAGCGCTTGGAATCGATTCGTACAAATCGAGATTCTGATGCGGTTAAAGCAGCGCTTACAGCCTTGACTGAGGCAGCGAAAACAGGTGAAGGCAATTTGCTAGAATTGAGCGTAAATGCTGCTCGCTTACGCGCGACTGTTGGCGAAATTTCTGATGCTCTGGAAGAAATATACGGACGTTTTCAGGCGGAATCTCGCACTATTAGCGGCGTTTACGGCGCCTCCTATGAGGGCGATGAAGACTGGCAAGCAATACAGTCTGATATTGAAGCCTTTGAGAAAGCCCAAGGTCGGCGCCCAAGAATGCTGGTCTGTAAAATGGGCCAAGACGGCCATGACAGGGGTGCTAAAATTATTGCCACCTCATTTGCCGATGCGGGCTTTGATATCGACCTATCCCCTATGTTTTCAACCCCTGAAGAAGTCGCCAAGCAAGCCGTCGAAAATGACGTGCATGCCGTCGGTGTCAGCTCACAAGCTGCAGGACACAAGACACTAGTTCCTGAGCTCATTCAGGCGCTCAAAAATCAAGGCGCGGACGACATTATCGTTATTGCCGGGGGAGTGATCCCTAAACAAGACTACGACACACTCTATCAGGCAGGAGTTAAAGGAATCTTCGGGCCTGGTACAAAAGTGCCTTATAGTGTTCGCCAAGTGCTAACGGCGATCAATGAGTCTGCCTAGCTTCCTGGTATGAATATCGATCTTGAGCAACTCAAAAAAGGCCAGCGCCGAGCACTAGCCAAAGCTATTACCTTGGTCGAGAGCAAGCGCGACCAAGACAGAGCGGCTGCTCAACAAGTCTTGAATGAGCTATTGTCAGATACCGGAAATAGCCTTCGTATAGGAATCAGTGGCGTACCGGGGGTGGGAAAGTCTACCTTCATCGAAGCCTTTGGTCGCCATCTGATCGCTAATGGAAAAAAGGTAGCTGTACTCGCTGTCGACCCCAGCTCTCCTCTACGTGGAGGAAGTATCCTTGGCGATAAAACCCGCATGGAAAAACTTGCCCGTGAAGACAATGCCTTTATTCGCCCCAGCCCTTCTGAAGGCGCGCTAGGTGGCGTCGCGCTTAGAACCCGTGAGACAATGCTCCTATGCGAAGCCGCCGGCTACGATGTAATACTCGTAGAGACCGTTGGTGTAGGCCAATCCGAGTATGAAGTCGCCTCGATGGTCGATTTCTTTCTCGTATTGATGCTTCCTAACGCTGGAGATGACTTACAAGGCATCAAACGAGGCATTATGGAGCTGGCGGATGCCTTAGTCGTTAACAAAAGTGATGGTCCTAACCAAGGCTTGGCTCAGCAAACCAAAAACCACTACAGTAATGCCTTTCACCTCTTACAGCACGATGGTTTTTGGAAACCTCAAATTCTCACCTGCTCATCTCTTGAGAACACCGGAATTGAGACTGTATGGGACATGATTCTGGACTACCAGGAACAAGGCAAAAGCCACTCCAATGAAGAAGGCCTTAATCTATTTGAGGATAAACGCGCCCGACAAAATAGAGAATGGTTGAACACCTTGGTAAAAGATATGTTGGAACAGGAGCTTAAAAGTCACCCTCCAGTTCAATCAGCACTACCTAAGCTCCGCTCAGCTGTGCAGGAAAATAGTGTAACCCCCTACTCTGCAGCACATCAAATCATTCAGTTATTTCTCAACAAACAAGACCCGTCTTGACTATTTACCGCCCCTTAGCGAGGACCCTATTGCTATCAGCCTGAGCTAATCACGACAGGCAAGGGTTCGAATATATCTGCCAACGCTAAACTAAAAAAGCCCGATTAAGTAACCGGGCTTGATAACAAACTAAGCTAAATATTATGCTGTTGTTTTCTTGATAATCGCAAGCAAATCGTCCTTTAGCTTAAGGCGCTCTTTCTTACACTTTTCAAGGTACTCGTCAGAGGTGTTTTCTGCACCAGTCTCAATTCTGTGTACTTCATGATCCTTATCATGATACTCATCAAATAAACGAGCAAAGTGATTATCACTCATCTTGAGGTTATGAATAGTCTCTTTATGCTCTGGCAACTCATGAACTAGATCGTGCTTTTCTAACATAGATATATATCTCCTTAGAGGGATTGTTTTTTATCATCTTTTCATAACTCCACTTTATATGAGCCTTAGTCCAAACGAGATGATCTAGGTCAAACAATTAGGTATCTTGAAAATCTTTCTATTGTCAGCCTAGATCAGGCCTAAACGTGAGTTTTCTATACATCAGGTAAAGACTTGTAAGCAAGTCGTGAAATCTAGTCAAATCCGCCTATACCCATTACTCAAACCTAAGAACAGCCTATACACTGAAGTCATTGTTTATGAATAGTTCTTCCAAAAAGCATAAGCACTATGGAAAGACTAAAACCAAATCAGGAAAGAATATGCTAAAAAGAATCATTGCTGTCAGCAGCCTGCTGTTTGCTGCGTCAAGCGTCAATGCAGGCCTCATTAACCCGACCGGCAATGCCGACGGGCTAAACTTTAGCTGGTCGCAACAAGAGTCTGATCAGCTTCAAACGTTTGATGAACAACAGGGCGTTGCGATAGCTCATCAACAGGTTCAAGTTGACTACTTGCTTGGGAGTAACCTGTTCGTTGGTGATACCTTAAGAGGTCAGCAAACTGGCAAAAATTCACCTTACCTAAGTGCAGGCAGTTACAGTTCTCACCTGATTCACTTTGACCCACTAGGCACCTCGAGCGGTAAAGAGACCAAGCAATTAATTGAGTTTGATAGTGACATTGTTGCGATCATCCTCAACGGTAAAAAACTCAATGCGTCGGACAATATATTTGGTGGTACGGGGGCCAATTACGAGACATCAACTTCTCGAAAGTGGGAAAGTAACGATTTTCTAACATTTACTAGCTCCCAGTCGATACTGGTTGATCGCGCAACGGTAGGTCGCTACTGGATTGATGATGCGCGCATCATTACCCAAAGCGTATCAGAACCCTCTTCTATTGCCTTGCTTGGCCTAGGTCTTCTTGGCTTAGTGGGTATTCGTCGCAAGAAAATCTAAGTCTCCTCATCGCAATCATTACCCTGCTTCGAACGATTTAGTCAATTAGTCTGGAGCAGGGATTGCCAAGCCTGCCTTTTTTAGCTAACGTCTAGCCCATTCAGATCGACCCCGTTTTTACTAATTAAGGCTATTTGTATGGCACAGTACGTATTCACCATGAATCGCGTGGGAAAAGTTGTCCCACCTAAGAAAGAAATCCTCAAAGATATCTCCCTTTCATTTTTCCCTGGCGCCAAAATTGGTGTATTGGGTCTTAATGGTGCGGGTAAATCAACACTACTAAGAATTATGGCGGGCGTTGATAAAGACTATATTGGTGAAGCCCGCCCTCAGCCGGGTATCAATATTGGCTACCTCGCTCAGGAGCCTGAACTTAACGAAGAAGCAACGGTCAGAGACAACGTTGAAGAAGGCGTGAGTGAGATTAAAAATGCGTTAACTCGCCTAGATCAAGTTTATGCAGAGTACGCTGAAGAAGGTGCAGATTTCGATGCTCTAGCCGCAGAACAAGCCAAGCTAGAAGCAATCATTGAAACCGGTGATGGTCATAATCTGGAAAGAACACTGGAAGTCGCTGCTGATGCCTTAAGACTGCCACCATGGGATGCTGAAGTTAAACATTTATCAGGTGGTGAAAAGCGTCGTGTCGCTCTTTGCCGTCTATTACTTTCTAAGCCGGACATGCTGCTTCTTGATGAACCGACCAACCACCTTGATGCAGAAAGTGTCGCGTGGTTGGAACGTTTCTTACATGACTACCCTGGAACCGTCGTCGCCATCACCCACGATCGTTACTTCCTTGATAATGTTGCAGGTTGGATACTGGAGCTCGATAGAGGCCATGGCATTCCATTTGAAGGTAACTATTCTCAGTGGCTTGAAAATAAAGAGAAACGTTTAGAGCATGAGCAAAAGCAAGAAGATGCTCGCCAAAAGAGTATTAAATCTGAGCTAGAGTGGGTTCGCAGCAACCAAAAAGGGCGACATGCCAAGAGCAAGGCGCGTCTTAAGCGCTTTGAAGAGCTTAACTCTTCCGACCTACAGAAACGCAACGAGACCATGGAAATTTACATTCCACCAGGGCCACGCCTGGGTGATGTTGTTATCGAGCTCGATGGTGTCAGTAAGCAATACAAAGACAAGCTGCTATTCAAAGATTTGAGCTTTAGTGTTCCACCCGGAAGCATTGTCGGTGTAATTGGTGGTAACGGTGCAGGTAAATCTTCACTATTCAAGCTGCTAGCAGACGTAGAGCAACCCGACTCAGGCACTATTCGTTTGGGTGATACTGTTAAGCTGGCTTTCGTTGAACAAACGCGTGACCTGGACAATTCCAAGACGGTATGGGAAGAAGTCAGTGACGGTAACGATATGATCACTATCGGCAATTACCAAACACCATCTCGTGCTTATGTCAGTCGTTTCAACTTCCGTGGTAATGACCAGCAAAAGAAAGTGAATGAGCTGTCTGGTGGCGAGCGTAACCGTCTACATTTAGCCAACGTGCTTAAGCAAGGTGCGAACGTTCTACTACTCGATGAGCCAACCAACGATCTTGACGTAGAAACACTACGAGCACTGGAAGAAGCCGTCTTGGCATTCCCTGGTTGCGCAATAGTGATTTCGCACGACCGTTGGTTCCTCGATAGAATTGCAACGCATATATTGGCTTATGAAGGCGATAGTGAAGTGGTCTGGTTTGAAGGCAATTACACTGAATACGAAGAAGACTTCAAAGCTCGTAAAGGTGAACAAGCCAAGACACCTACTCGTGTCAACTATAAGAAGCTTGCCTAAGAGCCAAGGCTGCCAAACTAGCTGAAAGCCTGAAACAGCAGTTCTTTTGAGCGATTTGTTCTCAAAAGGACTGCCTAAGCTTGCAGTTACCTGATATAGCACTTATATTCTAATGAATGACTATAATAATTAATCCTCTCTGTTATCCTTCAAACTGGTTTGCAGAACAGAGTTGCCGGAGGCCAAATGAGCGAAGAGACAAAACAAGACGAGCGCCGTCATTTTAGCCGAATTCTATTTAATGCCGATTGCACCTTGCGTCAGGATGACCTTGAATGGTCTACCGAAGTCCTTGATATTTCCTTGCGCGGAATTCTGGTTCACCGGCCTGACCACTTCAGCCTGGATGTTGATACGCCTTGCGAAGCGACCATCAGACTATCAGGTAGCGAAAGCCATATTATTATGTCACTCACCTTTTCCCACGAGGAAAACAATACCTTAGGTTTTAAATGCCAGCACATTGATATCGACAGCATGACCCACCTTAAGCGTTTAGTAGAGCTTAATGTTGGTAGCGACGATATTTTAATGCGTGAACTGGAACTTCTCACAGTCATTTAAATTAAGCTCTGCTCAAGTTTCCTCTCTATTTAAGCCTCAATAACTAGGAATTTCCTAAGTTCCTACTAAACTAATTAGTCATAGTAAACGCTTGTTTTCTTTAATTGACGTATAACTGCAACAAGGCACTCATGGGATCAGGACAACAAAAGCATATTGAAAGTGATCGCATGCTCAAGGCCATCACTGACCAAAGCTCTGAAGGCATTACAGTTGCCGACACTGAGGGTAATTACGTATTTGTTAACCCTGCTTTTTGTAAGATGAGCGGCTACAGCAAAGATGAGCTGCTAGGCATGACGGTGTTTGATATAAAGGCACCCGAACAAGATCACCGCTCTTTCGAAAGAACCAAAACCACTGAAGAAGGGCTAACCGTTGAAGTTTTGCTTCAACGTAAAGACGGAAGCACTTATCACTCAGAAGTGATTGGAAAGAATATTGATATTGACGGCAAAGCCCTGGTACTCGGGATAGTTCGCGATATCAGCCAGGAAGTAAAAACCGGACAAAAAATTCGTACCCTCTCCCAAGCCGTCGAGCAGAGCCCTGTGTCGGTCATGATCATCGCCACCAATGGGAGCATAAAGTATGTAAATCAGGCATTTGAAACGACCTCCGGCTACCCTCTTAGTGAGGTTGAAGGAAAGAAGTTTTTCAGCCTAATGCCTGACCACGCAAAAAAAGATACCTACGCAGCACTCTTCGAAGCGCTTGAAAAAGAACATAGCTGGGAAGGCGAAGTACAAATTCGTAAAAAGAATGGCGAGACCTTTTGGGAATATGGGCACATCTCTCCAGTAAAGGATGAGTATGGGAAAGTGATTCACTATCTTGCCGTCAAGGAAGATATCTCGACACGCAAAGCACAAGAAGAAAAAATATTTCACCAAGCGCATTTTGACTCGCTGACTGACCTGCCCAATCGACTTTTATCTTTGGATAGGCTCACCCACATCATTGGTGAAGCCCAACGTCAAAACAACAAAGTTGCCTTACTGTTCGTTGATCTAGACGATTTTAAAAAGGTTAATGACTCCCTTGGCCATGACATGGGTGACGAAGTATTGATGGTTGCTGCAGAGCGCCTATCAGAAGTACTTCGAACGGGCGATACAGTTGGCCGCTTGGGAGGCGATGAATTCATCTTAATTTTGGGCGGCCTAGATGACGAGAAGTCTGCGCAAAAAACTGCTGAGCGCATATTAGAACAATTCAGAAGCTCGTTTGATATTGAAGGTCGTAAACTGATGCTAACTGCCAGCATTGGCATTGCTCTTTTCCCTCATGACGGTGCTACTCCGACCGACTTGCTAAGAAATGCCGACTCAGCCATGTATCACGCTAAGTCTCTCGGGCGAAACGCCTACTCGTTCTACACTGAGGAAATGAACCAACAAGTCGCCCGAAGATTACAGCTTGAAGAACAAATCCATGGTGCCTTAGACCGAAATGAATTCTCGCTCGCCTACCAGCCTCAAGTCGATGTTCAGACTGACAAAATTATTGGAGCCGAAGCACTATTACGCTGGAATAACCAAACCTTAGGACAAGTACCTCCTGATGAGTTTATTCCGATCGCAGAGGAAACCGGGTTGATCATTCCTATTGGTCAATTTGTATTGCACCAGGCGCTATCTCAAGCATCAAAGTGGCAAAAGCAATACCAAGCAGACTTTCGCATGGCGGTTAACCTGTCGCCACGGCAGTTTCGAGATCCAGACCTGATATCTCAAGTCGAAAGAATTATTCAGGACCATCAAGTTGCCAGACATACACTTGAGTTTGAAATTACCGAGGGCGTTCTAATGAATAACCAGCAGTTCGTAAAAGATGCGCTAAGAGCCCTCAACCATCTTGATGTCCGAATATCGATGGATGACTTTGGAACCGGCTATTCCTCACTAAGCTATCTCAGGAACTATCCTTTTGACATGCTTAAAGTCGACCGTAGCTTCGTCAACGACTTAGTCGAAGACCAAGCCGACAAAGAACTAATTAATGCGGCGATTTCTATGGCTCACAGCTTAAACCTTAAGGTCGTCGCTGAAGGGGTCGAGAATCAGGAGCAATACAAGCTGCTCAAAGATCTAAACTGTGACTATGCACAAGGCTATCTGTTTGGTAGACCCATGGCGCCAGACATATTTGCCTGTCATTTAGAAAGTACGCTCGAAGACTAATCTAATAAGCTAAACCAAAGCATGTTAAAACAGAGCATTCAACAAATCAGGTAACTTCTTCACTAGCATAACTTCCATCCCTGCAATATCGTTTCTCGGTTTGTTTCCATAGGGAACAATCGCTCTTTTAAAGCCATGCTTCAGCGCTTCCTGAATTCGTTCCTGACCACTAGGGACTGGACGTATTTCTCCCGACAAACCGACCTCTCCAAAGATCACCATATCTTCAGAAAGTGACACCCCTTTCAAGCTAGAAACAATCGCTGCCAAAGTCGCTAAATCGGTACTCGTTTCCAGTGTCTTTACACCACCTACCAGATTCACAAATACATCCTGGTCGCCACAATGGATCCCACCATGTCGATGCATCACGGCCAGCAACATTGATAAACGGTTCTGATCCATACCCAAGGCGACTCGCTTAGGGTAGTTGCCTTGGCTCTCATCAACCAAAGCCTGTAATTCTACTAGCAACGGGCGCGTACCTTCCCAGAGTATCGTCACGACACTACCTGGCATTATCTCTTCGCCACGGCTTAGGAATATTGCACTCGGGTTCTTCACTTCAACCAAGCCTTTTTCGAGCATAGCAAAGACACCTAACTCATTCACTGCACCAAAACGATTTTTGATTCCTCGCAAAGTGCGATAACGAGTGTCACTGGAGCCTTCGAGCATTATCGAGCAGTCAATCATATGCTCCAAAACCTTAGGCCCGGCAATCGCTCCCTCTTTGGTCACATGACCAACCAGAAATAGCACCATGCCAGTCTGTTTGGCAAGACGGGTCAACCTGGCAGCACATTCTCTTACTTGCGAAACGCTACCTGGAGCCGACTCTATCGCTTCTGTGTGCATTACCTGAATACTGTCAACAACCAGCACTTTTGGCTTATGGACTTGAACCACTTCTTCTATTGATTCGATCCGGGTTTCAGAGAACATATTCAGCACATCAGCTTTGAGACCGAGGCGCTTTGCTCGCAGTGCAACCTGTTGTAAAGACTCTTCACCAGTAATATATAAGCCGTCCCTGCTTGAAGAAAGATGACACATCGTCTGGAGTAGCAAAGTACTTTTCCCGGCACCCGGATGACCTCCAACCAATATAGCAGAACCGGGAACTAAACCTCCCCCCAGCACCCGATCAAACTCACCTATACCGCTACTGAATCTGGGTTGATCTTCGAGGTCAATTGACCCCAAAGCCTTAATCTCGGACTTGGCGCCCGCATAACCCAACGAGGTACTGCTGCTCTTACTTTGCTTTGCTAGCTTTATTTCCTGAATAGTATTCCATTGGCCACAATCCGGACACTGGCCTTGCCATTTAGATAAATCTGACCCGCACTCAGTGCAGACGAATGCGGTTTTGCTCTTTGCCATGCTAAGCCTATTGCTATGAGATCTGATAATTATGCGTGCAAATAGATATGCTCGCTCTACAGGAGGAATATTATAGAGCTAATCGAGGAATTAAGTATATGAAGCCAGAAGGCCATCAATGATATATTGAGCAGTATGAAAGGAACTTTCTACTCTGCTGGAATAAAGTCATCTCGCTGGAAGTCACCTTCCAGAAGTTGCTCCCAGGTCGTTGTAAACGTTTCATCTGGGAAACTGGCTCCAACACGAGAATCATCACCATCATAATCAACACCGATCACCAGTGCACTAGGGTTTGACGTCAGGGTCACTCGCTCCAAACCCTGTCCTAATACCTTAAATATGCCATCAGTTGGATATTCGCCTATCGTGCCATTCAGCTTGCTAAAAGAGTCCATTGCATCAACTTCAACTGTTCCGCCAATCGAATCGGACTCCAAGACTCCTGAAAAACCAATCACATAGGTGCCTCGTGACAAATTCTCAACCTTTTCAGCATCAAAGTCAGTTAATGAAAACTCATTCAGTGAAGCATTCTGCTGTACGGACAAAGAAAAATCGCTATCGACAATGTTAAATGACTCAGTTTCGAGATCTTCTGAAATATTTGATAACTCAATTTCTCCATCTATAGTCGTGGTAATTTCGCCATCTTTAACTGCAAACTCATTGACACTTACATCTAAATGCCGACGATAGTACTGGCAGCGCTCTAGTTCCTGTTCACCTTCAAAAACATGATAAATTTCATCTCCGTCCAACGATGCTAAAGCACCAGCATCGACACCTAAACGCTCATTGATAATCAAGGTTGGCCTATTTTTGGCAACTTCATAAGATGCCCTTAGGGTAGATATTCGCTCACCCGTATCGCTATCGTAGCTGTGCTCATAAACTCGGACTATCGTGTCATCACCAAAGGGGAAAAATCTTACTTCATGGCCTGCTACA
>NZ_LWGJ01001387.1:0-610 GCF_001635845.1 Oleiphilus sp. HI0132
TTTGATGATGATTTTCGCCTTGCTCGTTGTGGCGACTATGTTACTTCTTAGCCAGCGTCACGAACAAAGCCAACAAAACCGTATTTTTGTAATTCAAGCGATTAGTGAACAGCTTAATGCAGATGGTATCCAGGCAGAGATCAATCCTGAAACAGGAGATATTACAATTATGGATAATATCTTATTCGGGCACGATTCAGCGAAGCTTTCTGCGGAGGGTGTTAAATTCCTAAAGCGCTTTATTCCACTGTACGCGAGAGGTATTTATAAGAACCCTGACGCTGCAGAAGAAGTCGTGCGCGTAATTGTTGAAGGACATTCGAACAAAGTAGGGGATTACGGTTATAACATGCAGCTTAGTTTGTTACGTGCCAATGCAGTTATGCAGAATATTCTTAGCTTTGAGTTTCCTCATAAGACCAAATTAATGAACAAGCTCACAGTGACAGGTAGAGGCGAGACGGAAGCTAACCAAAAAGTAGCAACGAAAGCGGACCGGAAAGTAATGTTTCGCCTTCAATTTAAGGGAACTTATGAAGAGGCGGTTAGGTTGTTAAAATGATTACTCTAGGGGGATTTAAACCATCTACTAAAGCTTGGGACTCGCTTT
>NZ_LWGJ01001388.1:0-730 GCF_001635845.1 Oleiphilus sp. HI0132
AAGTTTCCCCAAGCTGTAATAGTTTAATCACGTGCCCAACTTCAACTACATCAGGAATGGGCAGTTTCGCAATTTTCTTAAAATCTTTTTTAAATTGCGTTGCGTATTCAAGTGTGAGCATTATTTCAAGCCACCAATGTCTAAATGGTTAAAAAGCTCTTCAATAGTTCCAGCTTTAGTGCCATTTCCAGACTCTAGCTCTTCAATTGCATTTGCTGTCAAAGTATTTGGTGTTTTTGCTTTAAGTTCAAAAGGTATTCCACCATAATTAATAACAGCTTTGGCAAATAGCTTTAAGGCTTGCGAGGTGCTTAGACCCATATCGTCACATACATTAGTAAATGCTAGCTTTGTGTCATGGTCTATGCGTGTACTTAGCATTTCTGTCTTCATATTTGATACCTATTTGCTTAATATGTAATACATAGTAAAACGAAGTATAGCAAAGTGCATGTAACAAGGCCATCTTGCGGATCTCGTTTTCTGTCACCTTTTATGCAAAGAAACGCATAAAAGTCGCCATCAAACTTCGACCGCAAATGGCGGCGTTATATGCGCAAAAGTACCAAACACTTGTACGCGGTTTTCTTAGTTTTGTGCAAAGATGGCCTTCTTATAAAGTCAGGTTATCATCAAGGTTCAGTGTTCTAAAAATTAGTTTTTTGCTCAGCGTAATCGGGTCACTTTGATGGGTGGTTTCGTTGACAGTTCAGGTAAGAATTTAGGGTTT
>NZ_LWGJ01001389.1:0-941 GCF_001635845.1 Oleiphilus sp. HI0132
AATAGATTACATCTACTTTTCTTAATTTCTTTACTAAGAAATAGACCAGATGCGGGAAGGATGTTTTTTCACTCCGAAAGTTGTTATATAGAAGCTTCACATTAGAAAGATTCTTTAAACTGTTCCACCCCCCAGAGTCGCCCTTAGACATAAAGTAAACGTAAATTATTGCATTTGGATATTGCTGATTTAGATAGCCAACCAGGTTCATTGCAACTCTTTCAGCGCCACCAACCATGTCAGTCGGCAAAACTACTAAAAAGCTATTCAATCCCTTCACCATTTTTCTGTTTTTGTAAAGCGATTGACGCGTACACTTTATCTTGATAATTCTCAAATTCAGCTAATTCGTCGTTATTTACAAACGAACTTTCTACTTTCTTTTTATAATCACCAAAACTCATAATTCTTTTCGCTGGAGCACCCGCTATAACTGAATCCGAAGGGACATCTTTAGTTACAACACTTCCCGCCGCGACAATTACATTATTTCCTATTGAAACACCCGGCATAACAATGCTATTCACACCAACGAACACATCATTTCCTATCACTACAGGAGAGTATCGCTGATAACGCTGTCCATGCTGGTTTTGAATTAGACAAGTTGCGCCATCATGAGTGAGTATTCTTACTCCAGAAGTAATCGTTACCCTGTCCCCAAGAGTAATAAGAAATGGCTCGGTTCCCCACTGGAATATATAGATTCTGCAATCTTTACCGAGGGTAACACCTGATTTCTTTGCATAAACAACCCCCCCTTTAAAGACAAACAACAAAATACTTTTTAGCTTTTTGAGTGTATTGAGAATTTTCACCTTTGATAGTCCTTAGTTCTGGTTTGATTTGGTAATAGAGCTAAATACGCCAATACAATCAAAATAATTTTCTGTGAATAAATATCATTGTTCACTAAGCCAAATAGAAGTGATGACACAATA
>NZ_LWGJ01001390.1:0-663 GCF_001635845.1 Oleiphilus sp. HI0132
AATAATTTATATTTATTTTTATCATCTAACGGATACTCAAGATTAAATTTTAATTCATTATATCCAGTCACCCAGTCTTTATCTTTTAGTACTTTAAAATAAAAGATATTATTCTTAGCCCTATTAATGCCCGATATTACATACCAATTTTCTTTTATAACCTTATAAGTAATTTCAAAACCTTCTTTATTTTCCAGACTTCTAATACTTTACGGGAAAATTGTTAGGCACGCCATTAGCTCTTCTTGTTTTTGATATTGAGCATCATGTAGAACAGCAGTACCGCTATGTTTTGTCTGGCAGTAGATGTAAAGACGGGACGTTATCTTCCTCTTACGGTAAGGGAACTTGTTCTTGGCATGGAGGTGTTTCAAATCTTCATTACAAAAAGGTCTATTTGGAAGCAGATAGCGATATACTCGAAGATTAATGGTTGTGAGTTGCATATTCCGCCGAACGTGAACATGGATTCTGGTCGATCGTGAACACCTGATCTTTCGCGCATTGGGTTCTTGGTCTTTTTATCCTAAGTGTTCACCATCCGTCAACTTTGAGCGGATTTTACGCATTGATTCTCCCTTCATCTTAATGCGATGAGAGTTGTGCATTAGTCGATCCAGGATGGCGTCAGCCAGCGTGTTATCGCCGATTGATTGATACCAC
>NZ_LWGJ01001391.1:0-571 GCF_001635845.1 Oleiphilus sp. HI0132
ACTGCCTACTAGCATGAAATGGCTTCTAAATAATTATGGATACTCAACTGCTTGTGGTGTTGAGAATCTTGAAGAATCAGTAATTCAAACTGTAGAGTGCAGAGACTCAATAAATCTCCCTAACAACGTACTTATTATTAATGATTGGGGAGATGGAGGTGTAGTATTCTGTATTGCGGATGATTCAGCGGATTCAGAGTACAAGATACTCATTACTGATGCCGGTGACCTTCAAGCCTATTGCGTTGGTGAACCATTACCCAAAGATATAGAGAAGTATCCTAGCTTCACTAAATGGGTGTTAAGCAGGTTAGAGTTTGAAAAAGAAGAGTCAAAATACTAAAAGGCATATAACAAATTAATCAACGCGACCCCTGGCGGGGCGCGTCATTAAAGCGTTAAATGTTTTTTGGCTCTTAAGGTTTAGGGCTCAATATTCGGCAGGGAATGCTCGTTTCTTATCATGTATTCCTCCGTTTAAAGTTTTAGGGTAGGTGGCACGTTTTCCCACTGTTCCGCTCTGCTGTTTAAGCTTCTCAGGCACATTTGAATTTGTAGAGGCTTCGTCGGT
>NZ_LWGJ01001392.1:0-899 GCF_001635845.1 Oleiphilus sp. HI0132
GACAGGGTAATGCTTTTTTAGGGCGAAAACGAGCTTTAAACGTGTTAGGTCACGATATAACTAATGCCTAAAAGTCAGCACCCAAGCTGGCCTATTAGAATAAATTGTCTGACTTGGGCCTAACCATTCTAAGCAAGACTTGGTCAGAAAAGTGCCAATTTAAGACACTGGCACTTGCTTAAACTTTGGCTGAATACTGCTGTTATTAAGCAGCTACCTGATATCTCAAACTGGTGATAAGAAGGCAAAATTCAATATGACCCCTATTATAGCAAACGCGCTGTGATTGAATTCACGACAAAGTCAAAATCAAAAGCATATACTAGTGAAAATTGATATCTGGTAAATATTCATGAATATACAACTAACACGTTTTCAGTTGGGCAGAACCTAAAGTATGCGAACCCAAAACTTAGGTAACTAATATGAAAGGCCTGAAGAAAATAGCATTAGCATCCGCAATCGCAGCAGTAGCAGCGGGCGCACAAGCAGAATTAAAAGCTCTTGATGATTCAACAATGGGTGAATTAACTGGTCAAGCTGGTTTAACTATCGATTTAGAAACTAAAGTATCTATCGGTCAGTTCATGTATAAAGATGCTGGTTGACGTGGTCTAATAGATATGACCAGTCCAGTTAAGACATAATACGTCCTAACTGGAGAAGGTAAATTGAATACACGAAAAAAATATTCCCAAGAATTTAAATTGGACGCGATTAGTCTGGTGCTTGATCAAGGCCACACTAGGACAGAGGCAGCCCGTAGCCTGGGTATTAGCGCACAGGTACTGGGGCGTTGGATAAAAGAATATCAAAACGATTCAGGCAATGCTTTCAGAGGCAATGGCAAGCTTACGTCAGAGCAAGAAGAAATTAGAAGACTTAAGGCGCAGGTTAAG
>NZ_LWGJ01001393.1:0-1202 GCF_001635845.1 Oleiphilus sp. HI0132
ACCATCGACCAATACCGAGTTCATTACGCCATCGACTTTAGCGATCAGCTGGTCCTGAGGGATTAACGTCGGATGAACTCGAAGCTCAAAACCATTTTCATGCTTACGCGTAATACCCAAGTGCTTTATGTTATAACCTAAAGCATCGGCATTAACGACATCAGCTGGTGCAATTTTACTAATGCCTTCAGTAAAGGCTTTTTCAAACTCTAAAGGAACACCAAACGCTGCGGATGCCAGAATAGTTAACTTATGCGCAGCATCAATACCTTCGACATCAAAGGTTGGATCTGCTTCAGCGTAACCAAGATCTTGCGCTTCTTTTAACACATCTTGGAAATCTCGCCCTTTGTCCTTCATTTCCGTAAGAATAAAATTTCCTGTACCGTTGATGATACCCGCAAGCCAATTAACCTTGTTTGCAGCTAAACCTTCTCGAAGCGCTTTTATAATCGGAATTCCACCAGCGACCCCCGCCTCATAGGCAACAACTACTTTATGCTCGGCAGCCAGCGCAAAAATTTCGTTTCCGTGCTCAGCTATAAGCGCTTTGTTAGCCGTGACAACATGCTTGCCATTTTTAATCGCAGCACAAACAATGTCTTTAGCAAGATCATAGCCACCAATTAATTCTGCTACCACATCCACATCAGGGTTATTGACAACATCCATTACATTCGTCGAAAATTCGATACCGCTAAGGTCACAATTATCTTTAAGCTTTCTAGAGGCGACTTGAATCACCTCAACCTGACAGCCTGCTCGGGCAGTAATATCCTGTTGATTTCGTTTCAAGACATTAATCACGCCACTAGCGACGGTACCTAGACCACATATTCCAATCTTAACGGAGCTCAAGATATATTCCTCACGATCACGAATTCATTCTGACTTAAAGCAAAGCAACGACTAAATAGCTGCTACCCTGTAGCCTTAAAATATTTTGGCGGATAGTATACCTTTTCATCAAAGAAAAAGAATGGCACCACAACTTATTTTGAGACCCGCATATTTTTTACTAGCAGATCATTTCTTCACAGCTATACTTCTGAAAACTTAAATAAACAAGAATCAAATCCATGACTAAATACTTAACCGGCATCTGCTTTATTATCTTCAGCACCTTACTTTCTTCATGTGGTGGCGCCTTTAGCGGCTATAGTGACGCGGAACTTAGAAAAGCTTATCGTGACTGTGACTAC
>NZ_LWGJ01001394.1:0-744 GCF_001635845.1 Oleiphilus sp. HI0132
GCAGGCCGGTGGGGTAACTGTCGGCTAGAGATCCATTCGCCAGGCACTTTTCGGTCAAATCGACCAAAATACGACCTGCTTTGGGCGCTGTGAAGCTAAATTCTGGGGCTTAGGCAATAAAAATGAGCAGCAATTTCGGGTATGATACTTCAGCTTAGGGGTGAAAAGGTGCTTTATACTTCCTATACCCTATAAGAACACCCATTACTTACCTGAAGTATCAACGACCTCGCTTCTGAGGGTGGTCTAAATACAGGCTCTATATAATCAATTGGAAAGTAACTCATAAGCATCTATCTTGTTGTTTAATTAAAACCCTTACGCTCTTAGTCAAAACCGCAAAAGCTTCGAAATATTAAATGAATAACGCACATTATACGCGCAAGAAGTTATCTGTGTACTGCCAAACAATAGATTTTAATCATGACAAACCTTAATATTAAGAACACTAAGGGTTGAACGTTTAGTTAGCCTTCACAACACTAATTTAAATAAAAATAACCGACAAGATGAAATAAATTATGCGCTTCGATTATCGTATCGTCTTTATTATTACTGCTTTACTCTTCTGACGTGGTCTAGCATTTTTGACCAACCCAGTTAAGATACTTTTTTCATTTCAATTGCCTGAGCTTCGTATTCATTCGGGCTCATGTAGCCCAAGTAAGAATGCAGCCGCCGACTGTTATAAAACATGGATATGTAATCCAAAATATCCTGCTGTGCCTCATAGCGAGTTTGGTA
>NZ_LWGJ01001395.1:0-621 GCF_001635845.1 Oleiphilus sp. HI0132
TGCATGGCGATATTAGAGTCGCCAGTGAGCTAGGTAAAGGTAGTGTCTTTACTGCCTCATTCATGGTTGACAGCTCTACTGAAAACAAAGAAAGCGCGCCACAATTTGAGACCGAACAACTGCTAGCATTTATTCTCGATAAACATCAGGACACAGCCAAGGAAATTGAGAAACAGCTAAGTAAATGGGGAATTCCCTCATATATCTGCGACAGCTCCAATTCCGTGCTCAATTCACTCAATGAACATGTTGTCGGGCCTGGTAAGGTCCCCTTGATCTATATCGATGCAGACCTGATTGAAGGTTCTGCCCACGACCTTAGCGACAACCTTCGCAGCCAAGCAGGCAATGAAACCTTATACCTGATACTCATGACAAAGTACGGTTCCCAGGTCGATGAAAACTATTGCAAGACTCATGGCTTCGATGCCCATATCTATAAGCCTATCTGTTCCAATGACCTAATCCAAAGCATGGAGCTCAGCCTCTATTCAGAAAAACCAGAGCTAACGCAAAGTGCGATAGCGGCTATAGAAGACCCCACTACAGATTTGAGCGAGTCTAGAATCCTGCTTGTTGAAGACGTCTATGTAAACCAGCTCGTTGTACAAGGTATTCTTG
>NZ_LWGJ01001396.1:0-15928 GCF_001635845.1 Oleiphilus sp. HI0132
ACACAGATCAAACAAAATCAACATTTGAGTTTACAGTTGTGCGTACAAATGAAAGAATTAGCTAACTCATCCAGCAACGTGTAGCCACCCCGGAGGCACCATGCACAGACTATCCAATCTCGATGCTTCATTTTTACACCTCGAATCTGCCAGATCACCCATGCACATCGGCTGCACGCTGACCTTTTCTCAGCCTAAGAACAAGACAATGACCTTCGAGCAGTTCAAGAGTCATATTCAATCGCATCTGTCGATATCGCCTGTTTTTAGAAAGAAGCTGGCGACACAAATCCTAGACCTTGATCGACCAGCCTGGTTAGACGATGAGAGCTTTGATATTGATCAACACTTGTTCCACACAAGTTTGAAAGGTGAGCTGCACGAACATGACAAAAAGCAGGTTATCAACCAGTTCTTTAGTCGCGCACTAAATCATCACAGGCCTTTGTGGGAAATAATGTATATGGAAAGTGAAAACAAGCCGGATGAGTTTTTTGTCCTGCTGAAGTTTCACCATGCCGCAGTCGATGGTATGTCTGCCGAGCATATTCTCGCTGGCTTACTAAGCCCTAAAAGCGCCCCGCAAGCCGAGCTTACCGATGATTGGAAACCCGAACACCAAGACTTGCCGAGCACCGTTTATGAAATTGGTAGCAAGCACATTCAAAACGCCTATCGCAGCCCACTTAAGGTTTACGGCCTAGCTAAACGTCTGAGTCACCCTATCTTTAGCTCCCAAGCACTTAGAATGCTCGATAAGGAACAGCGTCCTCCGCACTTTTTCACCGCACCTGAAACGCCGTTCAATCAAGCAATCAGTAAAAAGCATTTCTTTGCAAGCGCCCATCTACCGCTCTACAAAGTAAAGGAAATTAGAAAGGCCTACCCGGGCAGCACAACCAATGATGTTGTATTAGCAATCTGCTCAGGTGCTCTGCGAAAGAACCTGGAAACAAGCAATGAGCTTCCTGAAGAATCTTTAGTCGCTATGATTCCCGTATCAAAACGAGAAAAGGACGAACAAGGAAGCCCAAAAAGTTCAGGAGGGAACCTAATCTCTCCAATGCTCATATCGCTCGCGACAGACCTCGACAGCCCGAGCTCCCGACTTGGCATGATTCATCAAAATGCCCTTAGAGCCAAAGAGTTTAACTATAAAGTCGCGGTTGAACGAATCATGAAGCATCTTCCCTCGTGGTCTTCTTCCTTAACCATGAAAGCTTATACACGCCTTCGTCTAGCCAATATTCTAAAGCCCGTTTTCAACCTGATTATCACCAATGTACCGGGCCCCAAGGTTCCCTTGTTTCTGAATGGCGCCGAGCTAAAATCTCTTGAAGGCGTTGCACCGATCGTTGATAACATGGCGCTAACTGCTGTGGTCACCAGCTATGTCGATACACTAACAATCAGCCTGACTAGCTGTGAATCGATTGCTGATAAGGTCAGCTTTTTGGCAAGTAATTTCAACGAGGCACTGGACGAGCTATACCAAGAACTGGTACCTGAGAGACCAGAAGCGCCTTCTCCACAACAAGCCGCATAATTACTATCTTGCGAACAGTTATTCCACTCTGGGTTTAGAGCCTAAGGCTGTAAACCCTCTTCTAGTTAAAGAACCTCCCCCTTACTAGCAAGGCTCACAAGTGAGATTTCCCTTTTCAAGCCCCTTCCTATCGTTCAAACTATCTTCAACAAATACACGACCACATTGATAAGCTTGTTCTCAAAACGATGAGCTTATTTGATAATAATAAGAGGCGCACACCACATGGACTCACTGACTTTCGATTACGTCATCATTGGCGCTGGTTCTGCGGGCAGCGTATTAGCTCAGCGTTTATCCCAAGAAGGTGATAAAACCGTGCTTGTGCTGGAAGCCGGGCCGCGAGATAAAAGCCCGATGATCAAGGTTCCCGGGGCTTTTGCTTACTTCATGTATAGTAAGAAATATAACTGGCGCTACGAGTCTGAGCCGGTTGCCGATATACGTAACGGGCAGCCTCTATTTTGTCCTCGCGGAAAAACTCTCGGCGGCAGCAGTGCTGTCAATGCCATGGTTTATATTCGCGGTCACAAATCAGACTACGATACCTGGGAAGCACAAGGAAACCCTGGCTGGAGCTTTGATGACATGCTGCCCTACTTCAAAAAATCAGAAACCAACGAGCGCGGTGCCAGTGACTATCATGGTGGAGAAGGCCCTATCTATGTCTCTGACACGCAAAACACTTACCCGCTTAACGAGTGTTTTTTGGCTGCAAGTGAGCAAGCAGGATACCCTCTAACAGAAGATTTCAACGGACCACAATTTGAAGGCGCGGGCTATTATCAATTTACCATCAAAGATGGCGAGCGCTGCGGCGTTTCACGCGCCTATTTAAAGCCGGCCATGACAAGGCAAAACCTCTTTGTTGAATGCGAGGCCTTTGTCGATAAAATTCTCATCGAGAACAAAGTCGCAACAGGGGTCGAGTTTACTCAACAAGGTGAAAAGCATACCGTCCATGCACGTAAAGAAGTGCTGTTGTGCGGCGGCGCCTTCAACTCTCCTCAAACGCTTATGCTTTCAGGTATCGGCGATAAAGAGGAGCTTCAACAACATGGTATCGAAGTGATACAGGATTTGCCCGGCGTCGGAAAGAACCTGCAGGAACATGTTGATGCCTGTGTTTTGGTGAAAAGCAAAAAGAAGGATGGTTTCTCGACAAGCCCCGGCGGACTGCTAAAAATGCTACCCGACACTCTTAAATATCTGCGCGACAAGCAAGGCAATCTGGCGAACTCAATTACCCAGGCGGGCGCCTTTTTGAAGTCTAGCCCCGAGGTAAAGGTACCAGACATTCAGATGCACTTTGTTCCCTTACTCTTTGACGACTGCGGGCGCGATTTAAAACTCCTGTCTAGCCATGGCTACTCTCTTCACGTTTGCGTCCTTCGCCCTAAAAGCCGAGGCAAACTCAGCTTAAAATCAGCAGACCCAAGAGAGCCAATCAAAATCGACTTCAACTTTTTCTCCGACCCTGAGGATGCAAAAGTATTAGTCAACGGCATTCGGGTTGCTCGGAAAATATTAGCAAGCCCAGCCTTTGATGGGCATCGTGGCGAAGAGTTGCACCCAGGTAATAACATCCAATCAGATGAGGCACTTTTGAAGAAGTGTAAAGAACGGCTAGGCTTGGTATATCACCCTAGCGGCACCTGCAAAATGGGCAATGACCCTATGGCTGTCGTAGACAGTGAGCTGAAAGTTCATGGTATTAAAAAGTTGCGAGTAATCGACGGCTCAGCAATGCCGACTCTGGTTAGCGGTAATACGAACGCCCCCATTATCGCGATGGCAGAAAAGGCCGCCGAGATGATCTTGCAAGCTAAAACACAGTCTACTTTCCATATACAAGAGAAGGAACTTGAGACAACTAAATAAGTCTTTCTCAGTATTTTGAAATGTTCAGCTCACTGATAAGATATCCGCTTTACTGGCACACCGACTATATAAAGGATTTAACACAATCATGACCTGGACACCCCATGCAACCGTCGCCACGCTTGTCGAGCGAGATGGCAAGCTGTTACTCGTTGAAGAACGCTCTCATGGGAAAACCGTATTCAACCAACCTGCCGGTCATATAGAGCAAGGTGAAAGCATACAAGAAGCCGCTATTCGAGAAACGTTGGAAGAGACCGGCTGGCGCGTCAAGCTCACGGGATTTATTGGCTTATATACCTATACCGCCCCACAAAATGGCGTATGTTATTACCGCTTTTGCTTTGCCGCCGAAGCACTTGAAAAAGAGAGCGATAAGCTCGATAAAGATATTATTGCTGCTCATTGGTTGAGCATGGATGAGATACGAGCACTAGAAGATAAACTCCGCAGCCCGCTCGTACTAAAGTGTTTTGATGACTACTTCCAAAAAGACCACCTAGCACTCGATACCATATATGAGTACACGACCTAAGCAGTCGTCAAAACAAGAATTATATAAAAAACAGCGTTTTTCTCTTAAGCTTATCTCAAGATAGTTTTTTTGATCGGAATAGAAACAATGGGGCCGCGTCCTTGCGAAAACTGAATCTAGCGCTTGAAAAAACACTAAATAATAATGAGAAAACTTTTGCACAAGGCCAGCTTAACATTCAGGCCAAACAAGAGCTGTAAATGCGATGCGCAAAAGTAAAAGGCTTGCCTAACTAGTGACTGGCCCAGAACACCGTTGCTAATCCGTGCAAACAGTGCTCAGGCAAGCCAAGTACTACTATACGTAGAATATATTCTTAATCGAACCCGTCTGGGTCTTGACAATTCTCCGCCCAAATGGCGACCCAGGAATTTTTTTCTAATTCAATGCCAATTCTGTGAACTAGCGCTTATTAAACTGGAAATCTACTCAGGAATTCCGTTACTATCTTTACAACTTAAAGATCTCTCAAGCGCTTAAATCTAGATCGCTCAGCAGTTATAGGTCTCGTGGCATAGCAATGAACTACAACAATAAAATTGTCGACCTTGTCGCTCATATATATGAATCGGTCGCTTACGACGATGTATGGGAAGAGGTTATCAGCGATATCTGCGATGCAATTGAAGCGCTGGGCGGCTATCTAACGATTACTGATAGGAAGTCCCAGCAACTTAGTATCGTTGCTAATCGATTTAACGACAAAACTATCGAGTCATATAGCGAAGAATACGCCCCCCTTGATGAACGCAGACTAAGCGTCGAAGACATGTCTACCAGTTCAATCAAAAAAGGCTCAGAGCTATTAGATAGCCAAAGCTAACGCTCTTCTAAAGTCTATCAGGAGCTATTCCGTGAAAATGATTGCTTCCATAGTATCAGCACCTGCTTTTATCGAGATACCCAGTTCATTGCCAGCATCACCTTTTACCGCCCAGATACTCAGCAGGATTTTGATAACCAAACAAAGAAAATTCTCGGCATCTTTGTACCACACCTAACGCGCGCTTTTACCATATCCACCCAAACCAAACTTGCCCAGCTACAAAGCCAGGTGCAAGAGCAGCTAAAAAGTAGTACTGAAGCTGCTATTTTTTTGGTGATGGAGAATTATGTCTCCAAACCTATGAACGCCCGGGCAGAAGAGTTTGCAAAATCGAGTGAGGTGCTCACCTTAAAACATGACCGCCTCGCACTGAAGAACCCTGCCGCCAACAAGCGGCTACAGCACCTTGTCATGCAATGCATTCTTGCTTCGCAGGGAATAGATTTGTTTCCAGGAGGCTTCATTCGTTTAGATGCATACGTTGGTGGAGGCAATGAATGGCATATTGGTGTTACGCCCTACCGAAAGTCTGCGCATGAAAATAAGATATGGAAAGCGAAAGGTTCACTCGTGGTGATGCGTCCTGTCGAGAAAGACAGCTTTGAGAAGCTCAATCTAGTCCTGGCTGACTTTTATGGCCTGACCGCCTCCGAGACACAAGTTCTCAGCAAGGTGATATCTGGGCTATCAGGCTCAGAAATCGCCGAAGAGCTCAAGCTCACTAAAGAGTGCGTTCGCTCTCGCTTGAAAAAGATATACCAAAAAACAGGTGTATCGAATCAAGTTCAGTTAACACACAATATACTGGAAGGCCCCTACAAACTGGCCAACATGTTAGGATAAACAAACAGGCATGAAGCAAAATAAGGCATCTACACAGCAATCAGAAGTTCTTAGTACCAAGCTAGGCACACAATATCGTAAGCGAATCGTTATTAGCGTGTCACTGGTCGGCGTGATTGTATCCTTATGCTATTCAGCTATTTTATGGACTCAATACCAACAAGCGCTGAGCAGCTTTACAGATTTCCTATATGCGCTCTGCTATGCCGGAACATTCTACTGGGTCAGGCAGGAGAAGTTTGTCCTTTCCGCCTATTGGTTGATACTCATTGCCAGCCTGCAAGTTACCTTGGGGAGTATATTCTTTGTCGGCGCTGAAACGGGCTTCCAACTCTATTTCCTAAGCCTCCCGGTCGTGGTCTACTTTCTGCTCAATGACCAGGAAAAATGGAAAAAGCTTGCTGTCATGCTTTATGGTTGCTTGTGCTTTTGCGCGGCCCATACACTACGAGTCGAAACTTACATGGCCCCCATTCCGCCCTCCATCGCACAAGGAGTTTTTATCGGAAACGCGCTAATTGTTTTTCTTATTGTTGTTAGCGCCGTAAAGTTCTTTTCTGATGAGATGCTAAATGCCTATAACGAGCAGCAAAAGTTCGTGCTCACTGACAATTTAACCGGTATTGCAAATCTTCGCTTCGTTCAACAATACGCATCGCAACTACTCTCGCAAGCCGACCGCTATGGCCACCCTATTAGCTTGATCCATTTTGATATCAACCACTTTAGCCAGATTAATACCGAACAGGGACTAGATGCAGGCAACCGCAGCCTGGAGTTTATCGCCCAGCTAGTAAAAAATGATATTAGAGATGCTGACATCATTGCCCGTATAGGTGGCGATGAATTTGTCATCATCTTGCCAGAGAGCAACGCACAAGATGCCAAGCAAGTCGCTGAGCGACTGAGTCAACTCATTAAAAGCCGTAGCTATGAACTTAAGGAAAGCAATGTAAGCTTTTCTGCTAATTTTGGTATCAGCTATTGCGATAGTAGTAATATGAAAAGCATCGACGACTTGATTAGAGAAGCAAGCAGTTAGCACCGTTTTACAAGAGAGTACTGCGGAATAAATCGCTCTGCGATGTCAGGTGTTTTTGATTGAGCTTAAATTTCAGACAAAAAAAAGCGGCGAAAGGTGCCGAACTACCTAATCGCCGCGTTCACTAATAGGGCTTGTAGGGAGGCCCTAATCGGAAAAAGTTATCACAACACAAGTTTAGAAAGGAGCTAAGCAAAAAGGCCTGAAGTTTTTTGCTTAACGCCGTTCGTCTTGATGATTCAAATAATAGGGCTTAGCCGGGCTTAGTTTGATCACCCGAAGGGCTTAGCCCCCGGCGTACCGACCTCAAAACATGACACGCATCACAGTTTTTTCGTCTTTTTAATACTTTTAGGCTAAGTTTTTCTCTTGGAACAAGGTTTAAGCAAAGGCAACGAAGCCGGCTTAATCCCAATAACAATAGTCATCCTTGAATTTAGGCTTGATGGGTGCAATCCAAGCACCATGGTCTAAACTAATGCCTTATAGCCCCCATAAGAAGTCATGGCGCCGTTCATAAGCCACGTTATCGGAAGACTGGAAATGATAAAAATTAGCCGAAATAGACACTCAATCGCTTCGGCACTCATCGTAGTCAGTATGATGCTTGGCTTTAGCGCCTTATCTCAGGCTCATCAAGAGAAAGGCAAGCCTGTCTCATTTAATAGTTATCCTCCTGTCGCTTACATCAACGAAACCACACAAGAAATTGATGGCCCGGTGGCCGCTCTGGTTAAGGCGGTTAATAAGAAGCTAATGCGAGACACCACCTTTCAATTTAACCCCTTGCCCCGAATGTTTGTTGAACTAGAAGCGCATCGTGCGGACGCTGCATTCAATATGAGCTATAACACAGAGCGAGCCAAGAAATGGCACTACAGCTTGCCCGTTCATGTAGTGAACTATGGTCTGTTTGTTAAAAAAGATAACCCTTTAGACTACAGCTCGCGTCAGCAGTTAAGCGGTTTAACCATCGCCACCTATGGCCCGACCAACATGTCGAAAAAGGTCGAGAAATTCGCAAAGAAAATCCCTGGGGCTCGTGTTGTCATAGAGAACGACTTTGAGCATGTGTTTAAAATGCTCGAAGCTGATCGCTTTGGTAAACGTGGGGTGGTCTATGTACCGGATGTCGTCGGCTTTGATACGATCAAAGAGTTCAAGCTGCAGAATGTGCGTTATGCAGGGCCAGATATTAAGAACTTATATTATGTGATTTTTGTCAAAGAAACAGTTTCTAAAGAGTATGTCGATGCCTTTAACCAGGTCTTGCTAACCTTTCACCGTGACGGCACCATGACGGATATTTACGCACGATACAATGGCTCTGTTACCGCGAACGTGCCTGCCATCGAAGATATGGTCGTTCCCGGGCACTAAACTAGCTAATACTTTCGACTAGATAGCGCTTATCACCAAGCTCTACTTCGTCCTCGAGATAGGCGCCAAACAAAGCCTTTCCCAGCGGCGCGAGCTTACTCAAAAGCAACACCTGGCGGCCATTAAAATCGACTATAAGGCCCCCTGCAACAGGCGAAAGAAACACTTCACTAGCAGCCTCGTCGCGACCAGTGCCGAGCTCTCTCAGTCCAATTAAGGTACCAAATTGAATTGCATCGTCTTCACCAAAGTTCTTTGGCTTTAAGCGTTCAAATGTTTTAAGTGCGTTTTCTGCTTCAGCCATCCGGCGAGCCTGCCCTTCGGCCAAATAAGAAGCTTCCAGCCCAAGCGTATCATATTTGTTCTCGGCAACATTCTCTTCGTGCGTTGCCGTTTCATAAGCTTGTTTAGCAGCAGAGTACGCAATATCATAACGCGATTTTAGTGCACTAATTATTTGTACATGCAGAAGCTCTTTATCCATCGCAATAACTATAATTCCGCCTGTCCACTATCGTAGATAAAATGCTGGTTACGTCCGTTTTCCTTGGCGTGGTATAGCGCTTTATCCGCTCTCGCGATTAATGCTCCAATGCCTTCATCCGCCATCATCATTTCTGCAATTCCAACCGATACAGTCACTTTAATATTATGACCTTCAAACTCAAATAATTGACCTTCAACCACATCAATTATGTTTTGCGCAACCGTCACAGCATCTTCAGAGGAGGTATTCTCTAACAAGATCGCAAACTCTTCTCCTCCAAAGCGAGCGAAGATATCGCTTTCACGCAATAACTGGCCAACAAGCAAAGTAAACTTAACCAAGACCTCGTCACCAGCCGCATGCCCGTATTCGTCATTGATATGCTTAAAGTGGTCCAAATCCAAAGCCAGAAGGGATAAGGGATGCTTATTGCGCAAGGCTAAAGCCCGATATTTTTCAGCCAGAACAAAGAACTTTCGACGATTATAGATTGAGGTAAGCGGGTCGGTACTCGCATAAAAACTTAGCTGCTGATTCGCCAACTCCAGTTCGTGAGTTCTCTCATGAACTTTCCGCTCTAACTCTCGATGGTAGCTTTGCTGCGCATCAACAAATTCCTGCTTCTGTTGCTGTAAGGTTTCGAGCATCTGGTTATAGCTATTCTCTAGAGACTGTAGCTCATCATCATGTTCCAGGCCAAGGTTAAGACGACGTTTATCAAGACTATCAAAATCCATACTATGCAATTCACCTACAAACTTTTGCATAGGTTTATAGAGCATTACTTTAAAGACCCATAAAAACAGGCACCAAAGAATAATACTTTTCATCAAAGCATTAATTGCAATAATTAAGAAGCCGAATTTCACACGATCAAATACCACCTGACTATCAGACAAAAAGGTTACTTTTGCCAAATAAACGTACTGATCGTTCAGGGTGCTTTGCAGAATGTCGAAGCTATATTCAAAGCTGCCTGCATCAACCTCCCCTACATTTAGACTTCCAGGAATAAGGGACTCTCCTTTTCCGTTCTCAATTTTCAAACCCGTCACGAAGGGCAACTGAAGAATTCCGTTAGCAATAGAAGAAAGTTGTTTCTCATTGACCGCCCAAAGTGCAGTGCGGAGCGCGGGTGTAAAGGTTCCTTCGATTTCCTTCAACTCAGATTTCACCACATCTTTTGTATGATGGTATTCCGAATAAGCATGAGCAAACGTCATGATAAGCGTAATGCTGAAATAGATAAGAAAAATGCGCTTTAGCAGCCGTAAAGCAATTGAATCAAATGAGAAAAGATTTGAAGCCATACCTACCCTGTACATCTCAAACTACATCGCACCGAGCGTAAACCAGAGGCGACTATTCAACAGAATTCTGTTCAGCCCCCTGTCCCTGATAAGGCCGCTAAATAAACCCTATTGAGTGTAGTTCAAAGACAGCTATTTTGTAAGATTTTTAAACCCTACAATGAAAGCGGTTAAGCAGAAGCGTTTTGGGCAGCCTCCTTCTACGCTACATTCGAAGGCTGTAGTTTAGTGCGACCGTAAAGGTCCACTCTGCACGGGTAGACTCTTTTGGAAAAGGTGGGAAAGTGTCGACCTTCTTTAGCGCTGCCAGTGAAGCTTGTTTGAAGAGTTTATGTCCACGCGAGTCGATGACTTTAATGACTTTTAAATCGCCATTTGCCAAGAGCGTGAATTCAATCGTCACCTCACCCTCTCTACGCATTCTTTTGAGGCGCTTCGGATAAAATTTCTGTGCCTCAATAAGCTTAAACAGCTCCTGTTTATAGGCAAGTATCGATTCACCTTCTAAACCCAGGCTTTGCGCTTGCAAAACGGTTTCAGATGGAAAGCTAAAGTGTTCATTCTCTGATCGATTTTCTGGCTTTGGCTCTGGCTCTGGCTCTGGCTTTGGCTTTGGCTTTGGCTTTGGCTTTGGCTTTGCAGCAACATGGTGATGACTAATCACAAGCGCTGGACGCAGCAATGGCTTATCCACATTAACAGTATCTAGGCTAACACCACCAGACACGGTAAGAAAAACGGCCAACATCATTCCGCAATGAACAAGCACTGACACGATAACGGTAATACGTATAGGCTTGGAAGTTGTCATGGTGAATCGGTACTTTCCGGTGCAGAGTTCGCATGAATTAAAGCCAACCACTGTTCCAACATTGCTTTTGTCAACATGCCGCTATGTGCAACCCGCTGCCCGCGAGCGGAGTAAATATAGGCTCTGGGCAATTCACCATACCAGCCTGGATCGATGTTATAGCGAAGACGTTCAGGTAAATCGCCATTGAAAAGCCAATGCTCATACTCAAGAAGCGCTTCGTTTGCTATTAAAGCTTCAATATCTGTCTGGTATTCCATATCGTCCGTTGAAACTAGCAACAAGTGCTTATTCAGGCCTTGCCCTGTTAATTCCTTTAGAAGTTTTAATTCTTTTAGACAAGGAGGACACTCGATTGACCATAGCAGTAATATAAATGCCTCTCCCTTACGAGATTCTTCAATGGCAATCAGACTATCCGCTGAAAAGGGCTTTATATTCGCATTTGCCTGAAGCGAAGCGCTCCACCCTATAACTATTAAACCCCATATAAACACAGCTAGTTTTTTCACGCTTATCATTACTCTACCCTAATCCAGCGTAAGGCTTCAGCCTGTGTATGCCACATAGCATGAATTCGGCCCTTCACTTCAATCAGGTCAGGGTGATCTGAGTCATGAGTGGTACTTGCGATTACCTTTTCTTTTAGCCAGTCTTTTCCTAAGTTCACGGACTGACGTAAGATCAAATCGAGACCTTGTCCGTTGTAGCGTTTCCATAGTAGGAACACATTCGAATCTTGCACTATGACCTGTGGACGACTCGCACCTGGGAGTGAATCAATCGAAATTGTGTCTAAGGCCCTTCCTTCAGAAAAGTTATAGCGACCGTACACCAAACCTTTATGTTTATCCCCTTGTGTAAACCAGACAATATGTGCGCGGTCATCACGATCAAAAGACATATCAGGACCATGGTGAGGACAGCCTTCAATCACCCAGTTATCTATAGCCGCTTTAGCTGGATGAGCGTTCTGCATAGACTTCCAGTCTTTGACATAGGCAATAGCATGGTCTCGAATGCTGCCTGGGAATACATGCCGCCATAAGATCGCTACATCTTGGTTCGAATCATTTGCTAGGGCCAAACGACAACATTCACAACTATGATCAACCCACTTTTTATCGGGCTGAAAGCTAGCGCCTACATCGTCAGAGTAGGTGAAATATATCGATCCCCCTAAGTAGTCTTGATTCCTGTCACGAGCGGCTTTTTTATCTCGTTTATCAATCCAGAATAAATATAAACGCCCTGTACCATCCATCAGCATCGCATCAAAACGATGACCGATTAGTGCTTTGTCATTGTTGATCGTAATCGGTTCAGAAAAATTTTGACCGCCATCGAGTGAACGAGCAAAACGCACATCCCCCGAATAGCGCCCAGGCGTCTTATGCGTCCATGAGATAAAGATCTCTTGTTGTTTTCCCAACAGGATCTTTGGCCTATTCTCGCCATCATCATAAATCGCTTCAGGTCGCCGATTAACAGCAATAGGAGGCGTATAGCTGCGCCCTTCATCTGATGATGAAGATAAGTAGATATGGCCATTCTGAGAGAAGACCACATACACTTTATCCTTACCCTCGGCATACGATGGAGCGCGTCCACAATGCACAGATGGAAGTGCCATACCTTGACACTCAGGCAGCAAACTGTTTTTCATTGCTCCATGCTTTTTTGCTGCCTCTGCATCTTGGTTGCAGGTCAATAAGAGTGCAAGCAAAAGGCACAGTATGAAAAAAATACCTGAGCGTTCTTTAGTCATCATGTCTTAAAACCGATACTCAATACCTGCGAATAACTGACGCGGAGCCCCTGGTGTATACTTCTCTTTGCCGTAACTGAAGCTGGCATTTTCCGCATACACTTTATTCGACAGGTTATTAATCTTAGCGCTCAATTTGAGCTGTTCAGAAATTTTATATAGTGCTTTTAAGTGTGTAACCGTATAGCCGCCATATTTTTTAGTGTTATTGTCATCCATCCAATACTCACCAATATGCTCAAGCTCCAATGAAGTCGTCAAACCCTGCACCTTTTGAGGAGAATAGTTCAAACGTAAGTTAGCCAAACTGTTAGGCGCCTCAGCTTGCTCGTTATCGCCATAATCTTCATCGTTCACATACTCGTGCTCCGAGTAGCTATAAGCCAATCGTGCGGATAATTCCTCTGTTAAGGTCTGTAGTATTGATAACTCTGCCCCCTGATGCGTGGTCTCGCCACCATTTTCGTAGTAACGATCTCCATCAATGTTTTCTCGTCGAACAATTGAGTCATCAATCGTCATGTAATACAACGATAAATCGAGACGCTGATTTGTGGTTGCCAGCTTATAACCCAGTTCATAGGTATCACTGACTTCCGGGTCTAAATCAAAATCAATATTGTCAGTTGTAAGCGCATACAAGCGAGAAGCTTGCGGTATTCGGAAACCGTTTGCATAGCGAACATAGATATTCTGACTATCATCAAGACGGAAACTAAAACTCAGTTTAGGACTTAAGTGATTGAATGAAGGGTCATTATCGCTCGATGCCCGCGCATAACTCGACGATGCATATTGCCCGTCAGATAGATTATTCGTGTAATCAAAACGGCTGGAGTCGTAGCGAAGGCCGGCTTCTACTGTTAAGTGATCAGTAACACTAAATGCAGCACTGGTATAGGGTGACACGGCGAAGTAATTCACGTCGTAGTCATAAATAGAGCCCTCAGCGACACTACTTCCCCAGCCACTGGGCACATAGTCAAAGGTTTGCTCATAGCTTCGACTAGACTTGGTATATTCAAGGTCGGCTCCAAAAGTCCAGCGGAGGCTATCTAGGCTATAGTCGGCTTTGAACATGAGGCCAAGCGTTTTTTGCTGGCTATCATTCTCAGGAAGGTTTCCCTGCCAAGTTGCTACATACTGGTTCCGGTTTGTTCTCAAGTACGCAATGGTACTCAGTTCAATCTCGTCATTAAGTAAGTGCGTCCATTCTGTACTCAAACGGGCAAAATCAAATTTTCGCTGAATATCCATCCCGGTAGCTAGTGCAGCTTCTATATCACCCACCGATTCTGTATCGTTTTTCAGCGCATCCAAACCAATTAAACTACCGGCCTGATCAGCCTCAGTAGTGTTTATTGCAAAGACTGTTTTCAGGCTATTGTTGTCATTCAAGGAAACAAAATGCGTAATATTCGCTTCACTTCGTTTTGAGCGAGTATGGTCTCGCCAGCCATCGTTTTCGCTATGCGATATATCAATGCCGACTGAAGAGTCATCACTCAAGCTTGCGCTTCCTGCTAGGCCTAAACGATAAAAGCCATGCGCACCAGCTTCAGTTTTGACGGTATAACCTTCTCTTAAGCTTGGGTCTTGGGAAATCACATTGATAGTACCTGCAACTGAATCGGAGCCGTACAATGCAGTCCCTGCCCCCTTCAAAACTTCTGCAGACCCTGCCGTACTAAAGTTGGTGTATGCCAAACCGTTATGGTTAAAGAAGCCAGAGGATTGTACCGGTATGCCATCCTGTAAAAACAAGTAATAAGGCCCTGTATTGGAAGGCATACGTATACTGGTTTTATGCCCCAAGGTTGAACCGGTCTGTATAATACGAACGCCTGCAATGCTATTAAACAAGTCTTTTTGGTAGTTAGCCTGGTCAAGATCAACAGAGCCTCTATCCTTAACGGCGATACTGGCGGGCACATCCAAGGTCAACTCTTCGTTTCTATTTGCTGTCACACTAATCGTATCTAGCTGCTCAACCGCTGGCTTTGCTTCCATGTCTGCAACAGCGGGAAGTGCATACAAAAGGCTAGCGCCCAAGAGACTACTACCAATACAAGTTTTCCCTGATAGCGAAATATTTCGAAAAGTTTGATTTACTCTCACACTAACACCCTCATTCAACCTCATCTATGATTCGATTGGAGGTGAGTATATCGATGAGGTTTTATGGAGGAAGTGACATTTTGTCGCACCTATTCGCCTTCTTTATCCAAGATTGATTCAGATCAATCTCGCAAGATAAGCAAAGTTAAGCAAGCAGGTGCGTTTGTCTTTATTTTTTTTCTATATAGGAGGCTAATAAATCGAAAAAAGATGCGTAGTCATTACACACAAAGCCCGCCCTTTCAGCATAATCAGGTAAGTGATCTTGAGCATATAAACAGGAATGCATGTTAGCATGTTCTGCTGCTAATAGGTCGTACAGATAATCACCCACATACACCGCCTCAGAAGGTTTGAGTTGCCACTCACGACATAGTTGCTGCAAGGCTCCTGGGTGAGGCTTTGCAGGGGCACACTCTCTGGTTAATATCGTGTCAACTTGTAGTCCCACTTGCTCTAACTTACGACGAGTTGCTTCTCTTGAATTTCGAGTCACTATCGCAGTTTTTAATGCTCCTATAGAAAGCTGTTCAAACAAACTTTCTACTCCAGGAAGCAGTTCAACTGATCGCGCATCGGCCATTTCGTGTTGATAAACAATGGCATTTGCCGCTTCTTTATCTTTGCCTTGCAGGGCATCGATGTAGGCCAAAATATCTTCGTCAGGCGGGCAACCCACATCTTTTCGCATTCGGTCAAAGTTGAGACTCGAGCTGACCAGCGTTCCATCAAGGTCAAAAATGATGGCTCTAATCTGTTCCGACACACACCGTGGAATTCTCCTCAAGCAACTCACTGACTCGCTCCATTTTGAAATCAAAGACTAAGAGCTAAGAGTGTACTGAAGATATATTCATAAGACCAAAGAAAACAAAAAGCGTGGCTCTCGCCACGCAAAAAACATCCTTGTCTAGCTTCACAACCAACAACTAGCATCCGATAAATCTGATGTCCTCAATTAATCGTCATCCTCACAGCGCTCTTCCATTCGCTTTAGCTTCTTCGATACCATCGCTTTAAGCTCGGCTTTCTGCTCCTCATTTAACACCGCGTGTACTTGCTGGCGAACACTCGCCATATTAAGGATACGAGCCTTAACTTTCTCAGCAGCACTTGTCGCCTGCTCTTCTGCTTGCTTCATATAATCGGCAGCGTCCGGGTCCAAAGACATCATGGCACGCATTTTCGGGAAGCCTTTTCTTTCCTTTCTGAGCTCTTTCATGGGAGCCAGAATTTCCTCAACCTGCACCTCTTGCTCTTCGCTTAAGTCAAGGCGCTTGAGCATTCTTTCCATTTTGTGGTTCATGCCATGCTCTTTATAGTGCGGCCCTGCTGTCGCAACCGCTGCAGACCCTGCGATGACCATCGCTAAACTCAAACC
>NZ_LWGJ01001397.1:0-596 GCF_001635845.1 Oleiphilus sp. HI0132
TAATTACGTCGTTTAGATCAGGGAACGTTGAGCGCTCAATATCTGGGAACACCGCCAAAGCAACAATAGGCAAAGCAATAAAAATTGAATAAACAGCATACTGCCAAAGAACTGCATTAGCACGATTAGCCAGACCTACCGCGATATAACATGCCAAGAAGACACCCAAATACTTAAATAGTTTGACCAACGAAAGCGCCGTAGATGCTGCATCTAGATCAGTAGAAAACAACTCATAGGCCGGCATAAACGACAATGAGATAGTTTTAAATATGAAATAAATACCCAATGAAACGAAGGTAGCTATTAAGACTGACTTTAAATTCACGCTAATCCTTTTTGCATATAACGCCTTGCGAATGGGCGAGCGACGCGCAGCAAAGCGAGTCCAGCCCCGGGTGTTTATCCGGGGCGAACATTGCGCAACTGGTTATGTGGCATTTGCAGTTGACCTACTAGCCAGAATTGGAAACCAGAAAAAGCAAACACCTGCCGCGATTACTGCCATTGCAGAATAATTCCAAGTTTCAGTTTGTAGTACCACCAATGGAACTACACCCGGAAACAAGGTAATGATTAAATATTTATTCTTACTT
>NZ_LWGJ01001398.1:0-782 GCF_001635845.1 Oleiphilus sp. HI0132
TCCAGCAACTCGGTGGATAGGGATAGGCTTGCTAATCCATATGGGCCTGGATGCCCAGGATTGTTGGCGGCAAGGTTTTTATGGGGCTATTCATTAGCGAAGGATGAAACCCTCTGCATACGTAGGGCTGAAACTAACGGCATGTCCGTTCTGCGCCCCGAGACGGGCCGCCTACATAACTTTGGGTAGGCGGAGTCTCTGAGTTAGATAAGCGTGTTGCGAAGCTTTAAACTTCGAACTCACTTCCTGTCTTCTTTTCAATAAGCTTGTTCTGAAGCTTAACGTAGCGCGGCATACCGTTCTCATCGTAAGGCGGGTAGTCTTCGCCTTGAACAAGTGGAGTTAGGTATTCACGACACTCAGCAGTAATTCCGAAACCATCATCTGAAATATAGTGAATAGGCATTTTCTTTTCTTGGTTAGCAACCTGGCTAAGCGGTGCTTCACCGATAGACCACTTGTATGGAGCGGCTTGTTCGCGAACGATAATTGGCATGACTGCATTCTTACCATTTACAGCGAAATCAACAGCTGCTTTGCCCATGGCATAGGCCTGCTCAACATCCGTTGAAGAGGAAATATGGCGTGCTGCGCGTTGAAGGTAGTCGGCAACTGCCCAGTGGTATTTATAACCAAATTCATCTTTAACCATATTAGCAAGCGTTGGTGCGACGCCACCTAGTTGGGTATGACCAAACGCATCAACTGCGCCTGCGTCTGCTACAAAGCGGCCATCTTCGTACTGAGCGCCTTCAGATGCCACGACAACGCAGTAACCGTAA
>NZ_LWGJ01001399.1:0-879 GCF_001635845.1 Oleiphilus sp. HI0132
AAACCAAATTATATTATCTTTGCTACTGGATACAGTAGAGTAGATCCGTTGATAAAAAAACTTTTTGAAATTCATTTTGATGGTCATAAAACAATCAGAGTAAACCCTAAAAAAATATGGGAGTTTAAAGCAGCAAATACAAAATGTTTTCGTATAGCTCACCCAAGAGCACAACATGGTCATGCTGCTTACAGAAAAGAAGTTATTGAAGTCATCAAAAAGAGCTCTAACTTTGGGGGACACGCATAACAAAAAATTCCAGTGGGTAACGGCTAGATGCACTGCCGCTGAATTTGGAGCTCATAGACTAACAACACTAAATATAGTTCATTACCCAGCCTTAAGCGTCTTATTGTCAGCTGATATGAGCCCCTCAAATGGAAGCCATCAAGCGGCAACTTTGCGGACAAAATTACCCTAGAATGTTGACCCAAATAGACGCGAGATCAATACGGGTACGGCAGTCTCTACGCGTAGAATTCTTTCGCCTAAATGAACTCCTTCAAAACCGGCTTCTTTGAGCTTGTTTACTTCATACTCAGTAAAGCCACCTTCGGGGCCGATGATTAAGGTGCAGGCTTCTTCGAGATGATGTGGGCAGAGCTGTTCCTCTCTAGGGTGGGCGACTAGTTGGCGTGTACCTTTGGAAAGTGCAGGTAATTCATCTTCAACAAAGGGCTTGAAGCGCTTTTTGATATGAATTTCGGGCATCACGGTATCCTGAGCTTGTTCTAAGCCAAGGATGCAATTCTCTAGAATTTTTTCTTCACTTAGCCAGGGGCTTTGCCAAAAGCTCTTTTCTACCTTCCAGGCATTGAGGAAATAGATTTTCTTCACGCCCATTGTTGTGGCGGTTTGAATGATTCGCTTTAACATTTT
>NZ_LWGJ01001400.1:0-418 GCF_001635845.1 Oleiphilus sp. HI0132
AAGTTATGTGCTTGTAAAGGAGGTTCTACGTGCAAAGAGAGGGTTAAATCATATACTGCATAGGAAGAGCGCCCAAAACCTAACAAAGTAACTGCTAGCACCAAACACAAGAATCTATTCATTGCGATTACCTTAGAAATATAGCCTTACAAAACTACCTTTGTTGTAGTGTTTCTATTTGACTGATAATTTTTGTTAGAGTCCTTTGTTTTTTGAGGAGCTCATTATGACGTGTTTTGTTTTTTTCATCGAAGTTCACACCTTTAGAGGTTAGATAAGAAACAAACAAAGGCTCTTCCGTAAAGTGTGAATATGTGCGACCATCATTGAACTTGTGAGAGAGATTTGCACCTTTTGATACTAAGTATTTAAGAATATCTAGTTTATTTTTTATATCTGAAGAATCATTTGATAAAGA
>NZ_LWGJ01001401.1:0-582 GCF_001635845.1 Oleiphilus sp. HI0132
CCTCGATGGCGATCGTGTTTGGGATTTTGTAGCCCAATATGATTACGATATCAATGGAAACCGAACACAAATGCTTGAAGATAGCGATGGCAACGGCATTGTCGACAAGGCTTGGTTTGCAGACTATCAGGCAGCATCATTTGACAACGCCTGGGACAGAATTATCGAACAACTCTGAGCTAATTAAAGATTCATAATTCCTTTTAAAAACCTGCGATAAGCAGGTTTTTTATACTCTAAAAGCAGTTAACAAGCAGCCCCTCAATTAACGACTCACCTTACAGGCATACAGAAATAAGAAGCCAGACCACACACAAAAACCACAAACACTAGAAACATAAATATTATTCATTTTTAGTTTCAACAACTTATAAAGCCACGCCACAGCAAAACAAAAACACCCAAACCCAAAAAAAGAACCATTTCACCCGACAAGCGTGCTCCATTTCAATTTTTGAAAAAAAATATCGCCGTTTGTTAAGCAGCTTCGCTCATTCATTAGACTCAGGTAAGTATTGCCGTTATATTCGCCGCCTTGGAAGCCTTACTTGAAATTCAGGCCATGGAACAGTAAGGCGACCA
>NZ_LWGJ01001402.1:0-664 GCF_001635845.1 Oleiphilus sp. HI0132
CGCCTTCTTCGGTAACAGCTTCGCACTCCGCAAAAAAGGAGATAAAGATGAAGCAATGGGCAAACTTGGTTTTTCAATTACCTTTAAAATGGGGGCAGCAATAAATGCGGCAGGCACATGATGCTCCAGAGTTGGAATATCAAAGTCGCTGGGCTTAACCAGAGCTGACGAAACTGCTAATTCATTCCTAAAATCGCCTTGCTGATACAAGGAATAAGTTGGGCTTCCCCCTGCGTTTAAACATAGCCCTTCATGAGAACCAAATACTTCGTCAACCACATTAACAAAACGCTGATAGCTACTTTTTGCAGCACGAGCCACGACAGCCCTTCCTTCCAAAATATTAAGCGCCTTGGCAACGTGGTAGTCGTAACCCATTAGTCCGCTAAGGCTCAATAAATCAGATTGTTTAATACGCTCTAGACAAGACCTAAACTCACTCATGTCAGCAAAGCCACCACGATGCAAACCCACGTCGACCTCAAGGTTAACCTTCATCTTGAGCCCTGACTCTAAAGCAACAGCCTCGTACTCGTTCAAGCGTTCATTTGAGTCAATCAGCCATTGAACTTGCTCTGCTGGCTCAAAGTCTAGCGGCTCACCTTGCTTCTCATACCACTGATAGAAAGCTCTAAGCGCCATGACAGGCATAGGTTTTCCTAAC
>NZ_LWGJ01001403.1:0-565 GCF_001635845.1 Oleiphilus sp. HI0132
GAAGAATTGAAAGAACAAATACCTTTTTACGATGCTCGGCATAAAGTAAAACCGGGATTGATGGGCTGGGCACAGTTAAAGTACCCCTATGGCGCGTCGGTTGACGATGCGAGAAATAAGTTAAAATATGATTTGTATTATGTTAAGAATCATAGCTTCTTTATGGATGTGTTGATTGTGATACAAACGGTTGAAGTTGTGTTGTTGGGCAAGGGTGTTCATTAAACTGTTATTGTAGTAATCACTGGGTGTCAAAGCGAGCTCGTAAGCAGGGTAGGTTTATTGTGTTAGGGCGAAGAGCTTGTTCGTTTTTAAGATTAGAGTAAGGGCAAAGGGTCGAAGGATGAAAATAAAACTAATTATTTGTTTTGTGTTGGTGGGTTTTCTAAGTGCCTGCTCGACTAAGAATGTTGTGAAGGAGCAGCCTGTTGAAACCAGTATAGGGGTTGTAGAAGAATACCTCTTAGGTGTTGGCGATGCTGTACAAGTGAATGTTTGGAGAAATCCAGACCTGTCAGTATCTGTTCTGGTGCGCCCGGATGGAAAAATCTCTGTACCTTTGGCT
>NZ_LWGJ01001404.1:0-499 GCF_001635845.1 Oleiphilus sp. HI0132
TCATTTGCTTCAGGAAATATAGAAGGCTCGGTTCATATTTCGAATGACAATGTACAACAGTATTTATCTGACATGGATAAAGAAAAGCCACTAATTGTGGTTTGCTATCACGGCAACAGTAGTCAAGGCGCGGCTGAATTTTTCGCCAGTCAAGGCTGTAGAGAAGTGTATAGTCTTGATGGCGGTTTTGTTGAATGGCAGCAAGGCGATTAGATCTAAGCTACTGCTTTATCACCCTTCAATCACTTAACTGAGCCCGGGTAATCGAAGACTAAGGATACGTATTAATCTTTGATAAACTTTACATCTATATTCAGTAAACACCGCTCGTCTCAGACGTCGAGCTAATAGCTAAGCGTGCAATTTCTTAGGATTGCCAAAACAACACAGCAATGACTACCGACTTAGTCAAAATTATTTCGAAAAGTTAAGGCTTTGCTATCAGCATCTAATAAGGCTAATCTTATATAGTGAAGCTTATTAATTTAATCGTAGAAGA
>NZ_LWGJ01001405.1:0-1589 GCF_001635845.1 Oleiphilus sp. HI0132
CTTCTTTGCCTGTGAGCGATATTATTGAAGACTTGCCTCGTAAGACTCTAGATATTTCTTCACCTTCATGTTTTGTTTCAGGTAGTGCTGAAAACTGCTGAACTTCGCGGGCGATGGTTTGAATTGCTCTCGTTGAAAAGGACTGGGTAGCAGATGGCGAGTTATAATCAGGATCCGTTACCACAACAAAGCTTTCAGGCAATCGAACTTTTTGTTTGTTATCAATACTACGAGACTGCACATACACAACTTTGTAGTCTTCTAGCAAGTAACGATTATTCTTTCTTAGAATAGATAATGGCATTGAATGAAAAGCGCCATCAGCATTAACTAATAAAGTCGATTTTCCTTCAACCAAATTATCTAACTTTGATAATGTAAGATCGTATATGCTCTCCAGCGTTTTATCTAAATCGAGTTTTTGCGGTTCAAGCCCTTTGGCCAGCGAGTTGTTAATAGTTGCATGATAAGTGCCTACAGCATCATCGATATTAACTGCATCCCCCAAATTTACCATCTCCAATTGACCAGAGGTTTCTGCTACAACTGCTATATAAGTCTCCCCTTCGAATGAAAGAGATTCGTAGTTAAAAGAGTGCAATTTAACTATGTCGATAAACACATCGTCAGGGCTCATTGCGCCAAGGAATTGATCAATATTCTTAGTTTCGAATAGTTCAGGATGATTAAATGCAAAAGTTCGTTTGAGCTTTAATCTGGCCTCTGCTTTTTTAAGCATTAATCTATTGTATGCCTCTAAGTCAGTACGCGCACCAGATAAAACTAGCTCGTCAAATTCATCGCTTATTTTAGCAAATTCATGGTACTTATTTTGTATATCTGGATTAGAAGATTTACGAGCTTTCTTTAGTATTTCAGAGTCAATCGAGAGTAACTGCCCCTTCAGATTTGAAAGATGCAAATAAAGCTCTGTGATTTCTGAGTGGGAATATACTTTCGAGTGAACAGCGTGTTGAAAAGCTGCGTTCGTTAAGCCTTTAACCCACTGTAGATAATCACGATCTTTCTTTTCATCCACCGAAAAAGCGAGAAGCCTAAAAATCGTCGTCTTTTTCTGAAGTTTAAGGGCTTTTAGATAAAGCTCTTTAGCTATCCCATGTTTACCACTCGCTGCAAAAAGGTTTGCATAGTGATAAAGCGTGCGCATACATCCGGCGAACACACCTTCTTCTGGAACATCATGAGCTTTAGGGTCAACCCTTGTTGAAATATCACAACTTATTTCATGCGCCGCTGCAAAAACATGCTCTAGCTCATCTATCTTGCCAAGTTTCTGCTTGACCACACCAAGCGCTAACCCCAAATTCTCATTGGAATCCTTTTTACTGGATGCATTCCCCATAGCAGATAACGCAGTTACCACCTGGGAAAATCCATTATTTGCATTAGCACTTTGAACAAAAAAGTTACTAATGAAGTCAAATGCTGGGCTCAAATATCGATCAGCCTTTTCATATTGGCCATGTTTTAGATAAAACTGTCCAACCTTTTCTTTAGCTTTGACATTGAACAAGTTAGCTTTAGATTGATTAGCTCTCGGTAAATAGGGAGAGATTTGCTTGTATTCT
>NZ_LWGJ01001406.1:0-3953 GCF_001635845.1 Oleiphilus sp. HI0132
CTTAAACAGAAACGTGATTTCTCATCGGCGATGGCAATGTCGCTGCACGCGATAAGCCCGATTGCTCCACCGTAGGCGGCTCCTTGTACGCGTGCTATTGTGGGAATCCTAAGATCGTTTAACTCTTGCATAAGCGCAGCAAGTTGGCGTGCATCGTGAAGGTTGTCTTCATGACTTAGCGTTGCCATACGTTTCATCCAGGCTAAGTCAGCCCCGGCGCAGAAATGTTTGCCATCAGCTTTGAGTACCATAACGCGCGCATCTGAGTCGTTGACTGTTTTTATATGTGCGCGTAGTTCGGTAATTACCTGGTCATCGAAAGCGTTGTGCTTTTCAGGGCGCGATAAGCAAAGGGTGGCGATTTGCTTATCAAATTGAAGAGTACTTGCTGGCTGCATGGTTAATATCCTGATTCATTGAATTGTACCTTATGAGTAATTTGAGTGATCGCTCATACTTACATTCTAAATACGCCAAACTCGGTATCTTCTATTGGTGCGTTTAGGCTAGCTGAGATTGCGACGCCAAGAACTTTTCGAGTGTCGCTAGGCTCGATTATGCCGTCATCCCATAAGCGTGCACTGGCATAATAAGGGTGTGCCTGTTTTTCAAACTGTTCGATAATCGGTTGCTTGAGTGCTTGTTCTTCTTCATCAGACCAAATGATGCCACGTTTAGCCAAACTATCTCGTTTAACTTGTGCCAGAACGCCTGCAGCCTGTTCGCCACCCATTACTGAAATACGTGCATTTGGCCACATCCATAGGAATCGTGGATGATAGGCTCTCCCGCACATGCCGTAATTTCCGGCACCAAAACTTCCGCCAATAATGATCGTAAACTTCGGAACTTTAGCGCAAGCGACGGCCATGACCATCTTTGCCCCATGCTTGGCGATACCGCCTTCTTCAAACGATTTGCCAACCATAAAGCCGGTGACATTTTGTAGGAAGATCAAAGGGATCTTACGTTGGCAGCATAGTTCAATAAAGTGCGCGCCTTTTTGAGCTGACTCAGAGAACAAAATACCGTTGTTAGCAATAATACCTACCGGGTTTCCATATATATGTGCAAAGCCGCAAACGAGTGTTTCACCAAAGTATTGCTTGAACTCTGAAAAGTCAGAATTATCAACGATTCGAGCAATGACCTCTCGCACGTCGTAAGGGGTTTTTAGGTCAGATGGAACCACTCCGTTAATTTCATTTTCCGGGTACTTAGGTGGTTTTGCTGGGCGAGTAGCCATTTGTTTTGGCTTCTGCCAATTAAGATTTGATACACATTCTCGAGCGATCTGGATAGCATGCTCTTCACTGTCGGCATAATGATCAGCAACACCAGAGGTTTTGCAATGCACATCAGCGCCGCCCAGGTCTTCTGCGCTAACTTCTTCACCGGTTGCAGCTTTAACTAGCGGTGGGCCTGCTAGAAAGATTGTACTGTGGTTGCGAACCATTATGCTTTCATCGGCCATTGCAGGGACGTAAGCGCCACCTGCGGTACACAATCCAAGTACAACGGCGATTTGTGGAATCCCTTTGGCAGACATGTTGGCCTGTCGATAGAAAATGTTGCCAAAGTCATCCTCGTCCGGAAAGACTTCATCCTGATTAGGGAGGTTTGCGCCACCTGAATCTACAAGGTAGACGCAGGGTAGGCGATTCTCTTCAGCGATGGTTAAGGCGCGGAGATGTTTTTTAACCGAAAGAGGGTAGTAAGTGCCTCCTTTAACCGTCGAATCGTTGGCAACAATCATGCACTCAGTGCCATTGATTCGGCCTATGCCAGTAATTGCACCGGCAGAGGGAACCTTTTCATCGTATACCTCATGGGCAGCAAGTTGAGATAACTCAAGAAATGGTGAGCCGGGATCAATTAATCTCGTGACTCGGTCTCTGGGTAAAAGCTTTCCTTTAGCTAGGTGGCGCTTTACCGCTTCAGGCCCGGCGCTATTTGCGGTGGCCTGAATGGTTTCACGCAGCCCAGTCACCAGCTCGTCCATCGCAAGCTTTCTTTCTTTAAACTGTGCGCTTAAAGCGTCTGTGTTGGATTGTATAACGGTCATAAATGATTCTATCCATCGATAGCCTTAGCAATATTTGCTAAGGCTTGGCTTTAATTAACGAGGCAGGGTGTTAACGCGTTTCCATAAATAATTCGCGGCCGATTAGCATACGACGAATCTCGGAAGTTCCGGCACCAATTTCATAGAGCTTCGCATCTCGTAATAGGCGCCCAGCAGGGAACTCGTTAATGTAGCCATTGCCGCCAAGTATTTGGATTGCCTCCAAGGCCATTTTAGTTGCTGCTTCAGCGCTGTATAGAATGATACCGGCCGCATCTTTACGGGTGGTCTCACCTCGGTCACAGGCTTTAGCAACGGCGTATAAGTAGGCGCGGCTGGCATTGAGTGCTGTGTACATATCAGCCATCTTCCCCTGGATTAACTGGAACTCGCCGATCGACTGATTAAACTGTTTGCGTTCGTGGATATAAGGTATAACCAGGTCGAGGCAAGATTGCATAATGCCCGTTGGCCCACCTGATAGCACGACACGTTCATAATCGAGGCCGCTCATTAGTACTTTAACGCCCGCATTTTCAAGACCAAGAACATTTTCAACAGGGACTTCGACATCTTGAAATACCAGTTCGCAGGTGTTTGAACCGCGCATACCCAGCTTGTCTAGCTTAGGAGACCGACTAAAGCCCTTCCAGTCACGCTCGACGACAAAGGCAGTTATACCGTGCGGGCCTTTCTCTGGCGCCGTTTTAGCGTAAATGACATAGGTGTTAGCGTCGGGCCCGTTGGTAATCCACATCTTGCTACCGTTGAGAACATAATGGTCACCGCGTTTTTCGGCTTTAAGTTTCATGCTCACAACGTCACTACCAGCGTTCGGCTCACTCATTGCGAGTGCACCAATGTGCTCACCCGAAATAAGCTTCGGTAAATACTTTTCTTTTTGTTCTTGGCTACCGTTACGGTTGATTTGGTTAACACATAAATTTGAATGAGCGCCATAACTAAGGCCAATCGATGCGCTGCCGCGGCTGATCTCTTCCATTGCCAGTACATGAGCAAGGTAGCCCATGTTTGTGCCGCCAAACTCTTCCGGTACGGTCATGCCCAATAGACCCATTTCACCAAGTTTAGGCCAAAGCTCGTTAGGGAACTCGTTATCACTATCGGTCTTTGCAGCGATGGGCGTAATCTCACTTGCGACGAAGTTAGAGACCTGGTCTCTGAGCATGTCATTGGTTTCACACAAATCAAAATTTAGTAATTGCATGGTTGGCCTCACATTTCTATTTATTCGGTAAGAGATTGTTTATGTCTTTTGTTTATTTATCGCGTCTATGCACCGAGACTCGGCTTCATCAAGTTCGAGCTGCATAACACGAATATCTTCAACCTGTTGCTTTAAGACTTGTCTGCGCTCATTAATTTTATCGAGCAGGCGTCGTAATTGAACTTGGTTTGCACCACTTGGGTCGTACAACTGAATGAGTTCTTTTGACTCGGCAAGCGATAAACCAAGGCGTTTGCCTCGAATAATCAGTTTTAGTGTGACTCTGTCGGCATCTGAATAAATTCGCGTTTGTCCCTTTCGGGTAGGGTGCAGAAGTCCCTCTGCTTCATAAAAGCGTATGGTTCTGGTGGTGACATCGAACTCGCGAGACAGTTCGCTAATGCTGAATTGTTGGCTCATTCTATCAACCCTTTTTGGCCAATTTACTTTAGCTATCATGATATACTTACGTTGACGTTAACGTCAACATTGTGTGGTCTAGTGACAAAATTGTGTTGTGGTGGGTTAAAGGGTGGGTGATGCTTATTTCAGTAACTTATAATGTCTGTTCAATAGCTCTACCCAGCTTTCCAGCTTATCTGCATTGCCAATGCGTTTACCTTCCTGACCTCTAATCTTCGAAAGCCATAAGCCTTCACC
>NZ_LWGJ01001407.1:0-935 GCF_001635845.1 Oleiphilus sp. HI0132
TAGCTTCAACGCCGGAATCCAAAGCATTGTCTTCAACATGGATCTCTGATTCAGGAGACAAGTCGCCTTGAGCTTCCCGAACTTGGTCAAGCAAGGTTTGTTCATAACTCGAGACCGCTCTTTTATTCCCCTGGGATTGCTCTCCTGCCGAGCTAAAGCTTGCCATTTGCTCACGCAGCTTATCAAAAGAGCCCGGTTTATGAAGAGACGTCGTTTTTCTTGTCGAAGCCGCTTGTTTGGCCGCGATGCTTTTCTGTGGGCGAGCGACTTGTCGCTCTACTACTTTTTGCCAATAGGCGCTAAAGGCCAAACGCGGAACGCCTGTCTGGCTAAACAGGTCATCTATTTTTTCTGCTAAGCGATAAAAACAACGAGCGGAAGGATCGGTTTTAGGATAAAGCGCAACAGGACGCTGCAAGCTGACTGCCGCTCGCATGCTTTCATCCATCCATACCGAGCCCAGGTATTCTGTATTCAGGTCCAGATACTTACTAACGGCTTGTGAAAAGCGCTGAAAGACCTTCTTAGCTTGCGCCGCATTAGAGACCATATTGACAACAATCTGAACCTTTCGTCGATAACCGCGGCGTTTGAGCACCTTAAGCAGAGAGAACGCATCAGTTAAAGAGGTTGGCTCGGGGGTCACCACAACGACAGCAACTTGAGACGCGGCAATAAAATGAAGAACGGTTGGAGAAATACCCGCGGCTGTGTCGACCATCATATAGTCATAATGAGGCTCAATTGCACGAATAGAAGTCACCAGCCTTTGTTGCTGCCCGACATCCAACTCAACACACTGAGCGAAACCCGATGCTCCTGGAATGACCTGGATACCCTCGGGCCCTTCGAGCACGATATCCTGAATCGACTTTTCACCCGTGAACAAATGCTCCAGCGTATAGGCGGGATAGAGCCCCAACATGATATTGGTA
>NZ_LWGJ01001408.1:0-363 GCF_001635845.1 Oleiphilus sp. HI0132
CAAACGCTGTTTCTCTTTCAGGTAGTCGCTATAGCCTCCGTTAAAAGCTGTGATATTTCCCCTGTCCAACTCGATAATATTGGAGGCCAAAGCCTTAATAAACGCTCTATCGTGACTGACAAACAATAACGCGCCACGATATTCTGCTAAGCGGGCTTCCAGCCATTTGATAGTTTCGATGTCCAGATGGTTAGTCGGCTCATCTAGTAAAAGCAGGTCGGGTTCATTGATTAAGGCTCGGGCAAGCATTACCCGCCGCCGCCAACCGCCGGATAAGTCTTTCATCTGCATCGATTCATGCAAACCAAAACGCTTAAGCATGCTGGCGATCCGAGTATCAAAATCCCAGCCATTTAATGACTC
>NZ_LWGJ01001409.1:0-791 GCF_001635845.1 Oleiphilus sp. HI0132
CGCGTTGGCTTGTGCCTGGACCGCTCTCAGCATATGCTCGCGGCCCTAATTGGCATATTGAAAGTCGGCGCCAGCTATGTCCCGCTTGACCCTGACTTCCCCGATGATCGTTTGGCGTACATGATTGAAGACTCGGGCTTACAACACCTAGTCACTCAAGAAACGCATATCAAGCGCCTGCCTTCTGTTGCACACATACTCAATACCGATCTGATTTCTGAACGTCTATCACAGCAGAACACAGCTTGCCCAGATGTAACAATCCCTGAGGATACAGCTGCGTATATCATCTATACCTCCGGTTCTACCGGAAAGCCTAAAGGCGTTGTGGTACCCCATGCTTCCGTCATGAACTTCTTACACAGCATGGCCGAAAAGCCAGGGCTCCAGGCTGATGATACCCTGATGGCAGTAACAACTTTGTCTTTTGATATTGCCGTACTTGAACTCTACTTGCCACTCTGGGTCGGCGCCAAAATCATTATTGCCAAGAAACAGGATAGTAGTGATGGTCGACGTTTATTAAGCTTGCTGATAAAGCATCAGGCAAACTTCATGCAAGCAACACCCGCCACCTGGCGATTGCTGATCAGTAGTGGCTGGCAGGGTGAGCCTAGATTAAAAGCACTGTGCGGTGGCGAAGCATTGCCATTGGATTTAGCTGAAGAGCTACTTCAACGCTGTAGTGAGCTTTGGAACATGTATGGCCCAACTGAAACCACCGTTTGGTCTAGCTGTGCCCAGATTACACAAACCCAAACACCGCCTGGATTGGGCTTACCTATCGCCAA
>NZ_LWGJ01001410.1:0-813 GCF_001635845.1 Oleiphilus sp. HI0132
AGAATCCTGCAACAATTCCTCATCACCAGTAACACGGATCAACACCTGATGCAGCGCCTGCTCAAAGCCTAGCATACGATCGGAAGGGTCTTGCGAAGGTACTGCGACAGAAGCGTTATATAAATTACCTAGCTGGACAGCGATTGAGTGTGAACTCAAAAAGGCTAGCGAAACAAGTACGAAAAAACGAATAATATTGACCAAGTAAGTGCCACTTATGCTCAGTATTTGAAAGGTTTATCATAATATTCTCGAAACACTCATAAAACAACCATCAGCCGTGCTTTGCACACCTACTTTCTAATATTTTTTTAAATCACTACGAATATGTTATTTTTTACTGCTAGCATTTGGCGAGACTCCAAACAACTGGTAGAATCGCGCCAATTTTAAAAAGCCAAGGTTTTAGCTCATATGACTAATAATTCTGACTCAAATACAAACCCTTCACTTAGCTACAAAGACGCTGGCGTCGATATCGATGCGGGAAATGAGCTAGTAGAAAGAATTAAAGGTGTCGCCAAAAAAACTCGAAGACCGGAAGTAATGGCCGGTCTAGGCGGTTTTGGCGCAATGTTTGAGTTGCCGAAGGGCTATAAAGAACCGGTTTTGATTTCCGGTACCGACGGTGTTGGCACAAAACTAAGATTAGCCATGGACTTCAATAAGCACGATACGATAGGTATTGATCTCGTTGCCATGTGCGTTAACGATCTTATTGTTGGTGGCGCAGAGCCATTATTCTTCCTTGACTATTACGCTACAGGTAAACTGAATGTTGACGTTGCTGCCGATGTAGTAACAGGCATTGGC
>NZ_LWGJ01001411.1:0-478 GCF_001635845.1 Oleiphilus sp. HI0132
AACATCTGCTTTAGATCGTACTGTCCAAAACCAAGTGATAGATTTGCTGAGACACCTTCAGGAAAAGTACCAAATCGCCTACTTATTCATTAGTCACGACCTCGCAGTCGTACGAGCATTAAGTCACAGAGTATTAGTTATGCGCCATGGAGACGTTATCGAAGAAAACGACTGTGAAACTCTTTTTGACGCACCTCAACATGACTATACAAAAAACTTATTAGATGCGGCCTATTTTTATTCATAAAAATATCTCAGCAAGTGGTATATTCTTAACATCAGCATAGATTAATTGCGAGCTACCTTCTCGCTTAGACAGCACTTTCAATTGGTTCCAGGTAATAGATTATGGGTTTCTTAGCAGGTAAAAAAGTTCTTATAGTTGGCATTGCAAGCAAGCTATCGATTGCAACCGGTATCGCTAATGCCTTTCACCGAGAAGGCGCAGAAATAGCGTTAACCTATCAAAACGAGAAGT
>NZ_LWGJ01001412.1:0-889 GCF_001635845.1 Oleiphilus sp. HI0132
AGTTCACGAAACTATGGATCAGGTTAAAGACAAACGAGGTGCGTGGGACTATAACTCAGGCCAGCGTCGAGTGAGACGTGCTCCAAACTTGGCTTATGATTCCCCCATTGCTTCGTCTGACAACACGCGTACTGCAGATGATACAGATATGTACAATGGAGCCCCTGATCGATATAACTGGGACTACAAAGGTGTTAAGGAGTTTTTCATTCCTTATAACAATTATAAGGTCGGTCAGAAAGGTGTTCAATACGATGACTTGGTTATGCCGGGTCACTTAAATCCTGAATATGTTCGCTGGGAACTGCATCGTGTACATGTTGTCGAAGCTACTTTGAAGAAAGGGGCTCGTCATATCTATAAAAAACGTGTGTTCTATGTTGATGAAGACAGCTGGGGAATTGCTATGGTGGATCAGTACGATAACCGTGGTGAACTTTGGCGAGTCAGTAATGCGCTCTTAAAGAACTATTATGAGTTGCCAGGCGTTTGGTCCAGTGGTGATGTATATCACGATCTACAAGCACGTCGTTATAGTGTGAATGGTCTATACTCAGAAGAAAAACAGGCACCTGTATTTGAAAATAAGGTACCAAACAAGCGTTACTTTAAGCCTTCGTCATTAAGACGTAGAGGCCGATAACAAAATATAGACATAGAGCAAGGGAGCTCTTCAGCTTGCTTAAAAAGAAACTCAAAATAGGCATGTGTTGTTTTAATATTCACTGAATATGGGCCGCTATTGTATAGGCGGCTTTCGTGGTTAATGTTGAAATGTCTAATATTGAGGGTGTCTGATGGGATATATTCAAATGTACAAGGTTGATAAATGAACAGTCTACTGTCTAGGTTAAAAGTTGGTGTTCTGGCTAGCTCATTGAGCGTTGTA
>NZ_LWGJ01001413.1:0-356 GCF_001635845.1 Oleiphilus sp. HI0132
TAACTCTTTAGAAACTTTATTATAATAATGCTGGAATTTGCTTCTGTGCTTTGTCTTTATTTTACCATCGGGGCTGCTTCTTAGATGCCAGCTATATCTTGATAGAGATTCTTCTATAATATCATTTAGCGAATTGTTGGCGTTTTTATCAATTATTCGCTTAAGTGTATTTTTATTATTGTTTGTATTCCAGCCAGAGGTTTCTCTGCCGACTATCATGATTTTTGGATTTGCTTCTTCATACTCCTCAAAATAATATGGCAAAAATACACCTGAATATTTATCTTCAATAAACTCAAAATCCTCAGAATTAACTTTGCTTAAAGTCTTATGATAGCTTTCTTTTAATATTTCAA
>NZ_LWGJ01001414.1:0-887 GCF_001635845.1 Oleiphilus sp. HI0132
GCTCTCTTTCAGGTTTTACAAGTGCCTTTGAGACCCTTTTACCATCAATTACATAACTAAATTTGGATCCTATTGAACTACTACCATCTTCTGAAGTGTGATATTTAAACTCACACGAAAGAGATTCATACCCTAGCTCACTGCTTATCATCATGAGTTCGCTCAACTCATTCAATAGTGATACTTGCTCATCCATAATATTCATAAATCACCATTCCTGCTATAACGCCGCCAGCAGCGGCCGAGTGAAACGAGGTCCAGCGACCGCAGGGAGCGATGCTGCCTGGCCTTGTTATGTTTGCCTGAACCATGGTATTGGGCTTTTATCGCCACGACCTTTCCTTGCACTCTCAATAAGGCTAACAAGACTGCGCTTATCATATTTCTTCGCTGTGTCAGTATCTCTAATTTGTATGCCTCGGGAATCATAATCTATGTAAATTTCATCGTTGTTAATAATCAATAGATAACAATAATAACCATCCCTCATTTGATGGCTTGAACCAATTAATTGAGTAAAAAATACATCGAATTTCCCGTCACTTCCGACTGCGCAGCGCCAACGTTGTATCATTGCTTCACGCGATTGAACTTCATCTGCTGCCAGTTCCTTAACTCTTTCGTAGAATTTTGTTTCTTTCAAAGGCGCAGACTTAAACTTCAATTGACCAATCCTTTATTTGAAAACATAACGCCTGCCACAACGGCTTGGGTGAAGTGGCGGCGTTTTTGCGTCTTTTTGCAAAAACGGTGACAGTTTACCCAAGTCCGATTGATGGCACTTGTTATGTAAACAGTTATTTGTTCCGTATTTCTATTACTACGTCAGCCTCTCTCTTTATATTTGGCCGAGTTAACTCAGGATCTTCTTTATCCAGACACATAAA
>NZ_LWGJ01001415.1:0-1243 GCF_001635845.1 Oleiphilus sp. HI0132
ACCAATGATCAGAAAATCACTATCGCGACTATTGCTTGGATCAGAATTCAAGTAATCGACTAATGCTGTCGCGGCACTTGTACGTGTTAAGTTACAGTTGCCTTGGCCATCATTCATGTCAGGATCACCCAATTCGTCACAATCACTTCCTTTTGATTTTAAATGATTGACTGCAACGGTNAGCTTCTCCTTTGAACCTTTTTCTTTAAAGGTTTGGATTAAGACTGGTCGATTCTTATCATCATTAAACCTCGAATCTACCGAGCTATCCAGAATGACCGTTTGTTTTATCGGTTTTACTTGGGTACTTCTATAAATAAGACCAACAGCAATTGCATCCGTACCAATTTGATCGACACCTGGATCAATATAAGCATAATCGCCACCTGCCGCATTAATTGCCGCGACTAAGCTAGCAATCGCACTCTGTTCAGTAAAACCGTCATTTTCTATTTCCATCAAACCGACGATATCAGCATTCATCGCTAGAATAGCATTCACTATCTTATCTTCTTGTCGCTGAAGCTCATCGGCATTGTCAGCGCCACGATCCGTAGAAGAGCCTAAGGGGTCGGTGACAAATAAGAATCAGTTGTCACCGACCCCTTATTTCCTTATTTCCACATAAAGGAGTTTAAGCAATGTCTACCAACCGCCAATTTACTAAACATCAATTCGGCCCAAAAGGCTGGACACCTGAGCGAATCGAGTCTCTTAAAGGTAAGACTTACCTCATCACCGGTGCGAATAGTGGTACCGGTAGAAGTAGATGATGCGCTTGATCTTGCTGAACGAATTCAAGTGTAGTTATTGTTTAGCCGTGTTGGTTAATTCCTTGCCAGCCTGAATAAAGTCATGTAAATTTATTTGTAAGACATATTCTTACGAAGAGGTTTGTTATGGCAGATACCGTTACATTTAGACCTACTGATGATCAAGGCGGTTTTATTGAAGGTCTGATTAGTTCAGGTGATTACTCTAACCAAAGTGAAGTCATTCGCGCTGGCTTGAGACTTCTGCAAGAGCATTACGCTGAATCAAAGCTAGCAGAATTACGCCAGCTTATTAAAGATGGTGAAAATAGCCCCATTATCGAAAATTGGAATGCTGATGATTTTATTCAACGGATGAAGAAAAAGCATAATGCATAAAAACCAAAGCTTTTTTGTACACCAAAAAGCAGATGAAGACTTAGAAGCTATTTTTGATTATAGCCTAGAGAAATTTGGTTTTGCTCGAGCTG
>NZ_LWGJ01001416.1:0-589 GCF_001635845.1 Oleiphilus sp. HI0132
GTCACTTAACTATATAACCCGAAGCAGTCTTCTAAGACGACCTTTTACCATCTTAGTACTTAAGCTATATATATGACCATTCGTAACGTTTTCGCCGGATAACGCTTGATATGAATCTCATTTCTTTCGTTATCCATGATTAAATTATTCGCTGATATGTGAATAATCTAATCACTTAGCAATGAGTTGCATTATGTCATCACAACATAAAACAACGTCTACTATTACTTACCTAATTGTTAAAGAGCTTCTAATCGCATGATTAGAAATAAATACACTTTACTTAATTCAAACTTAAACCAAGCAAATACACTTATTTATAATCATTTCAATTTTGGAAATTGGTGGAGCTATGCGGGATCGAACCGCAGACCTCCTGCGTGCAAGGCAGGCGCTCTCCCAGCTGAGCTATAGCCCCAATCCCAGAGCATTTTATCCTCTGCTTTAACGTTCATTAAAGTCAGACTCAAAAAATCGTAGATTTTAGTTAATCTAGGCAAATGACTGCGAAGCATAGCCTGCTATGCGAGTAATCATTTAACGATGAGTAACTGAAATCTGGTAGGCCTGGGCAGACTTGAACTGCCGA
>NZ_LWGJ01001417.1:0-11226 GCF_001635845.1 Oleiphilus sp. HI0132
GAATCATGCTTTGCTCATATCGAAAGCAAGCACGGCAAGCTCGATATTCTAGTTAACAATGCAGCAGCCAACCCATACTTTGGCCATATTCTTGATACAGACCTAGCGGCCTATGATAAAACTGTTGATGTAAATATCCGTGGTTACTTTTTTATGTCAGTCGCTGCAGGCAAATTGATGAAGAAAAATGGCGGTGGTGCCATCGTCAATACTGCTTCAGTTAATGGCTTACAGCCCGGCATGATGCAGGGGATTTATTCTATTACCAAAGCGGCGGTTATCAATATGACTAAAGCCTTCGCGAAGGAATGTGCACCGCTGGGTATCCGTTGTAATGCTATTTTGCCTGGCCTGACTAAAACCAAGTTTGCCGGGGCGTTATTTGCTAATGAGAAAATGCACAAAGCCGCAATGCAGATGATTCCTATGCATCGTCATGCAGAGCCAGAAGAAATGGCAGGTACGGTACTTTACCTCGTATCTGATGCAAGCTCCTACACCAACGGCGAGTGTATTGTCGTTGATGGTGGACTAACGATCTAAATTAAAAAATGTAATCACCGAGATCACAGAGCAGCCTGAGGCCTACACCGAGAAAATATTTGTATAATAATATGTACTTTTTTTTGTCTTCTCTGTGAAGCAAAGCGCTCGGTGTTCTCTGTGGTGAATTCATTTTTTAGTTTTAGTAATACCTATTAATTCAGAGATAAACTATGGATAACCTACTAGATTTTTCAGAAAAGGTAGCATTGATTACCGGCGCTGCCAGTGGCTTTGGTAAAAGCCTAGCCGAAGAGTTAGCCAAGCGCGGAGCGAACTTAGTGCTAGCTGACTTCAACGAAGAAGGCTTAACACTGACAAAGCAGGATTGTGAAACCCTAGGCAGTAAGGTTATTGCCTTAACGGGTGATATAGCTGAAGAAGCGCATTCTGAAGAACTCGTAAAGGCTGCGGTTGATAATTTTGGCAAGCTTGATATTGCTGTTAACAATGCTGGTATCGCTCCTAAACTGGGCCCATTGGTTCACCTGGACGGCCCAACGCTTTCTCGTCAGTTAGATGTTAATACTAAAGGTGTCGCGTTTGGCCTGAAGCATCAGTTAAGAGTCATGGCTGCTCAAAAAGAGGGTGCGATTCTGAATGTAAGTTCCATGGCAGGTTTAGGTGGAACGCCGATGGGAAGCTCCTATGGCGCTGCCAAGCACGCTGTAATAGGTCTAACTAAAACGGCCGCAGTTGAATGTGGGCCTATGAATGTTCGAGTTAATGCGATTTGCCCCTTCTTTACGTCAACGCCGATGGTTGATAATCCAACGATGAATCCGAATGATAATATCGAAGAGGTCAACAAGAACCTTGCGCGCGGCTGTCCGATGAAGCGTATCGCACGAGTTGAAGAAATTGTGAATGTCATGGTCATGATACTGTCACCAGCGAATAGTTATATGAACGGTATTGCTATACCGGTTGACGGCGGCATGTCAGCCATGTAATTTCAAAGGGGTCAGACTCGATTGAATTTCAATCGAGTCTGACCCCTTTGAAAATAAGCTATAAAAATAATAGGAAGAGGTCATGAGTACAAAGCGCGAATTCGATGTGATCATATGGGGAGCAAGTGGTTTTACAGGCCGCTTAGTTGCCGAATACTATCTAAATACCTACGGCCTCGATGGCGAACTAAAATGGGCAATGGCTGGACGCAACCAAACCAAGCTTGAAGAAGTTCGAAAAGGCTTAGGTAACGATAACATTCCTCTTATTCTTGCCGATAGCCACGATACGGCTAGCCTGAATGAACTGGCAAAACGTACTAAAGTCGTCTGCACAACGGTCGGTCCTTACGCTAAATATGGAAACGAGTTAGTCGCCGCGTGTGTCGAGAACGGCACTGACTATTGCGACCTGGCCGGCGAGACGCAATGGATTCGTCGCATGATCGACAAGCACCACAAAGCGGCAAAAGAAGCCGGTTGCCGGATTGTCCATTGTTGTGGTTTTGACTCGATTCCTTCCGACATGGGTGTGTACTTTCTTCAGCGTGAAGCAAAACATCACTATGGCGAATATTGCTACCATATCAAGATGCGCTTAAAAGCTGCAAAAGGGGCGATGAGTGGCGGTACCTTTGCCAGTATGAATAATGTGATGCTCGAAGCGAGTAAAGACCCTGAAGTTAAGAAGGTGATCTTCAACCCTTATGGTTTGAACCCTCAGGGGGAAATGTCGGGCCCTGATAAGCCAGATATGCAAAGCGTTAAATACGACTCTGACCTAAAAGCTTGGATCATGCCTTTCATCATGGCGGCAATAAATACGCGCGTTGTTCGACGCTCTCATGCTTTGAAGTCTTACCCGTATGGAAAAGACTTCCTTTATGATGAAGCGATGATGAGCGGCAAAGGCTTTACTGGAAGAGCCAAAGGTTATGCTGGCTTATTGACCTTAGGCTTGATGATGGCAGGTAAGCCGGGGTCTTGGTATAAAAATACAATTAATCGCTTTTTCCCTGAACCTGGTGAAGGGCCAAATAAAGCAGAGCGTGAAGCTGGCTTCTTCACCTTTAGTGTAATTGGCCGTATGAATGACCGAACATTGGTTGCCAAGGTTACAGGTGACCGAGACCCAGGTTATGGTTCTACTTCTAAAATGCTTGGTGAAAGTGCAGCCTGTTTAGCCTTGGATAAGAAACACTTGCCGAAGATGTGCGGAGTGTTGACACCCTCAACAGCAATGGGTGATGCCTTATTGCATAGGCTAGAAGAAAAGGCTGGTCTAGGCTTCTCAATCGAGCCCTAAGGTTATTGAGTTCAGGGTAAGTCGGGTTTTAACCCGACGATGCAGTTAATCAATGTTATAAGCTAAAGATGGGTTGGAGATAAACTCATTTTCATTGCCCTGATACTCAGCCACAATCGCATTACGTGAGACTTCCTCCGGGCTTGGTGGATCATTCTCATGCCATAGTTTTAATAAAGACATATGAGTACGCAAGGGTAGGTCATAGTTAGCCTTCATATAAAACAGAATTCTGGCAATATCCCCTTTGAGCTCGTTAGGTGGGTCAATAATGTGTAACTTCTTTCGAATGCCGCAATTATTGGCCTCAATCGTTTCTTCTAAGTTGCCGAACTTTGCGCCTTTTCTTTTAAACTCAAAGTAAGAGTCAGCCGGAACAACATTATGCAAATCAGAGATTATTTCCATATAGCGATCGTCTGAACGAAGGCACTGGCGTTTAGTTCCGCATTGAAGGTGGTCACGTACTTGAGCGCTTGGGTAAATATGGCTGACCGCGAGAAGCGGTGTTTTCTTTGAGAAAGACTTTTTGCAGAAAAAGGTCTGCCCGCCATTTTTATAAATGGCGCCCCAAAATTTATCCTTAATCACTGATTTGTAATCAGCTGCCGCGATTGAACTTAATAGCAAGCAGCTGATAGCGATAACTATCGCGCTACATATTTGTTTGTTGCGTTTTAAGCGCATTCAGGTTTACCTCGGTGAAGCTATTGGTAGTAAAAGAAGACTGCTTAACAACTTATATGATTCTTATAATTGACGTTAGCATAAAAAGTGAGCGCTGCCCCCTTATAAGTGAGCTAAAAATGTTAGATTCTGAAAAACATTGTAAAAACAGCGATCGGAAAGAGGCTTTAATGTTTATTTGTGATAAAGAGTGTGCGCTAAAGAACTTATAATGCTTTGTTGTGCTTTTGTTATTTTTTATTTTCAAAAGCTTATCTATGGAAATTAAAGCATCTTCGGAAATGAGTTTTCGAATGTGAGAATTTTGTAGGCGGCCCGTCCCGGGGCGCAGGTCGTTCCTCGGAGTGTCAGATAGCCCGGTGGTTCCGTTCGCGCGGACAGAGGCCCCGCCTACCTTTGGCTTTATCCCTTAGCAATTGCCAAGGTAATATCAGTCAACACGTCCCAAGGGGAAATGCCCTTTTCGACACCTTTGATCAGGTCATCGACTTTCTTACACTGATCTAAAAGGCCCAATAGCTTTTGAGGGCTGTGCTTTTGTGCGGCGGCAGACAGACCTGCCTGGCGTTTTTGAATGATACGATGTTGTTTGAATAATGCCGGCAATGGCTGACCTTTGCTCAGGGCATGAGACAAATTCAGTAGTAAGCGAATCTCTTTACTTAAAGCCCACAAGACAAAGGTGACTTCTACGCCTTCAAGGCGAAGGTGGGAGATGATTTTTGCGCTTTGCTTGGCCTTTCCGGTCAAACAGGCGTCGGTAAGGTTAAAGACATCGTAGCGAGAAGCATCTGAAACACTTTCCAACACATCTTCAGTAGAAATTTCGACACTGCTGTCAGGGTGAAGAAGCTTAAGCTTCTCAAGCTCCTGTTGTGCAGCGAGTAAGTTGCCTTCTAATCTATCAGACAAAAGTGAAACGGCGTCACGAGCTAAGTTCAAGCCCATTTTATTGGCTCGTTGAGCTATCCAACGCGGCATCTCGTGTAGATTGATTGGCCATATTTGAATGATGGCACCAGTCTGATCAAGTCGGCTACACCACTTGCTTTTAAGTGTGGAAGCATCGAGTTTATCGGCGCAGATCAGTAAAATCTTATCTTCTGGCAAATTATCGCAATATTGTTGAAAGGCTTTTGCACCGGGGGTACCGGGTTTAGATTTTCCAAGTCGAAGTTCAGTTAGTGTCTTTTCTGCAAATAAAGACAGAGTGTTAGCTTCTTCGTTTAAGCTGGTCCAATCGAACTTGCGGTCAACTTCCAGAATCTTTCGCTCATCAAAGCCTTGTTTTTTGCAGTTCAGACGAATGCTGTCCAAAGCTTCTTGAACCAATAGTGGCTCGTCACCGGTTACCAAATAAAGCGGTAAGAGCTTTTTTTTCAGCTCATTCTCAAGTTGCTCAGCTTTGATGCGCATACTTACTCAGAGCCCTCGTTACTGCCGGAATCGCTGGTAGTTAGCGTTTGTTTATTTACGACATCTATCTGGCGGAATATTTCTGAAGCAATGCGCTGGCTAAGTTCAGACTGTAGCTCACTGCGCTCGCGCTCTTTTGATAATAGTGCAGAGGACTGGTGGCGATAGCTATTACGAACGACGATTTCCTGTTCAGCGAGTACTTCTTCGCTCTCTTGAAGAACTAATTGATAACTTACTTTAGAGCTCAGCCCATATTCAGCGGTTGAAGCATTGCTTTGCAGCGACAAGGTACGAGACTCTTGCTCGATAGGGGAGATAGCTAGCCGATACTGAGCATTGTCATCAAAGCTAATATTATTCAGCATCAACTTTTGGCGTAGTGTTTGGCAAAGCTGCCAAGCACGAGTGGTTGGGCAGTCGAGTTTTATACTGGAAAAGCCCTTAGGAGCGTCATGTTCAGAATAACCACGAAGCTGGAAACCGCATGCCGACAGCAAACTAAAAAGCATGATCATTACGATGATCAAAAGTTTATTACGTGGCATATAAGGCTCTCACTGAAATAATAATCGCCCCGAAGCTTTAAGCGAGGGGCGATATTAAGGAGGAAAGAACAGGTCTATCGTTGCCTAGTTCGCAACGATATTAACCAGCTTTCCAGGTACAACGATTACTTTACGAACGGTCTTGTCATCTGTAAAGCGTTTAACGTTTTCATCATCCAAAGCAGTTTGTTCCATTGCTTCTTTGCTGATATCAGCAGGCACGTCAAGCTTGGACCTTACTTTACCATTCACCTGAATAACGATCGTTTGCGAAGCCTTAACCAAGGCGCTCTCGTCAACACTTGGCCAGCCCGCGCCGATAACTGCGTCTTTGTGGCCCAGGGTTTCCCATAGCTCATGTGAAATATGAGGCGTGATTGGTGCAAGCAGTAAAGTAACGGTTTCAAGCGTTTCCTGCATGACCGCACGGCCTTGCTCACTGACATCAACAAACTTCGAGGCTGTATTCATTAGCTCCATAATAGCCGCGATTGCTGTGTTAAAGGTTAAGCGGCGGCTAACGTCGTCACTTACTTTAGCAATCGTTTCATGCGTTTTTAAGCGAAGCGCTTTCTGCTCTTTGTTCAGGCTGGCAACATCGAGTGCAGCCACATCGCCCTGAGAAACGTGAGAATACACCTGGCGCCAGATACGCTTAAGGAAACGGTTTGAACCTTCAACCGCACTGTCAGACCATTCCAATGATTGCTCAGGAGGCGCAGCAAACATAATAAACAAACGAACGGTATCAGCACCAAACTGGTCGATGGTGGTTTGTGGGTCAACACCGTTGTTCTTAGATTTCGACATCTTGCTCATGCCAGAAGACAACACTTCGCTACCGTCAGACTTGCGCTTGCAGCTAATGGTTTTGCCTTTTTCGTCCGTCTCGATATCGACTTCAGCTGGCGCGATCCAGATCTTGCCACCTTTATCGTCTTCCTGATAGAAGCTTTCAGCCAATACCATGCCTTGGCATAACAGACGCTTGAACGGCTCGTCACAATTTACCAAGCCGACATCTCGTAACAGTTTGTGGAAAAAGCGCGCATAAAGCAGGTGCAAAATAGCGTGCTCAATACCACCAATATATTGGTCTACAGGCAGCCAGTAATTTGCCGCGCCTGGGTCTAACATGCTGTCAGCAGACTGAGGTGAACAGTAACGTGCGTAATACCAAGACGATTCCATAAAGGTATCGAAGGTATCTGTTTCACGTAGTGCAGGCTGACCATTATGAGTCGTCTTTGCCCACTCCGGGTCGCTCTTGATAGGTGAGGTGACACCGTTCAGCTCAACGTCTTCAGGCAGTACAACAGGCAGCTCATCTAAAGGAACAGGAATCGCGCTGCCGTCTTCAAGATTCTTGATCGGGATAGGTGTGCCCCAGTAACGCTGGCGAGAAACACCCCAGTCACGCAAGCGATAGTTAATACGCTTTTTGCCAGTGCCTAGCGCTTCGAACTTGGCAACAATGGCATCAAAGGCTTCTGCCGAGCTTAGGCCGGTGAATTCACCTGAAGTCACCAATACGCCTTTTTCAACAAAAGCTTCTTCTTGTACATCTATGTCGTTGCCGTCTTCCGGCGCAATCACCTGCTTGATAGGAAGCTGGAAAGCCTTGGCGAATTCATGGTCACGCTCATCGTGAGCCGGTACCGACATAACCGCACCTGAACCGTAATCCATCAAGACAAAATTAGCCGTCCAAACAGGTACTTCTTCGCCCGTAATTGGGTGGATAGCAGTAAAGCCGGTTGGAATACCTTTTTTCTCCATCGTCGCCATATCTGCTTCAGCGACTTTGTTGTTCTTACACTCTTCAACAAAGGCTTTCACCTCAGCATTATTCCCTGCCGCTTCAAGAGCAAGAGGGTGCTGGGAAGCAACTGCAACGTAGGTCACACCCATTAAAGTATCTGGGCGAGTGGTATAAACGCTTAGCTTGTCATCTCGACCTGCTAGGTCGAATGAGAATTCCAAACCTTCAGAGCGGCCGATCCAGTTGCGCTGCATGGTTTTGACCTGCTCAGGCCACTCATCTAACTGATCGAGATCTGCCAACAGCTCTTCAGCATAATCAGTAATCTTGATAAACCATTGTGGAATTTCTTTACGCTCGACCAAAGCACCAGAGCGCCAGCCGCGGCCATCAACAACCTGTTCGTTTGCTAAAACAGTTTGGTCGACAGGGTCCCAGTTGACGGTTGCGTTCTTCTTGTAAACCAAACCTTTCTCGTAAAGCTTGGTGAAGAACCACTGTTCCCACTTGTAGTACTCAGGCTGACAGGTCGCCAGTTCGCGACTCCAGTCGTAGCCAAAGCCCAGTGCGTTCAACTGAGTCTTCATGTATTCGATATTTTCGTAGGTCCACTTGGCAGGTGCTACCTTGTTATTGATCGCAGCATTCTCTGCAGGAAGACCAAAAGCATCCCAACCCATTGGTTGCATTACGTTTTTGCCTTGCATGCGCTGATAGCGAGAAACAACATCGCCAATGGTGTAGTTACGCACGTGGCCCATATGTAGTTTTCCGCTCGGATAAGGGAACATGGACAGGCAGTAGTATTTCTCTTTTGTTTCGTCTTCAGTGACAGCAAAGCTGTTGTTGTCTTGCCAAAATTTACGGGCTTTTTCTTCTATTTGCTGCGGTTGATAATGTTCTTGCATGAGAGTCTTCAATGTCGCGTGTTTTTATAAAGAGTGAAAAATAAGGTACTTTTTAGAAGCTTGGCGCTTAAAGATGGATAAAGCATCAAGCCGACTAAAACCAGCCGGCTATTCTAGCCTAGATTACGGTGCTTTTCACGCTTCTGTTGATGCTTTTCAGCGCCTGACTCTTAGTACTAAAACGAGCAGAGCACAAAACCAAAATAGGGGAGTGGAACCAGTGTGTGAAAAAGGTGTGCGTCCTTCCAGTAAACGAATTTTAGAAAACAAAATCGTTTGTACAAATTGCTCACTTTGGGCTGTAATCTTTCCGCGCTCGTCGATGATCGCACTAACCCCATTATTGGTGCCGCGCACCATGTAGCGGGCATTTTCAGCAGCACGCATCTGCGCCATTTCCAAATGTTGAAGCGGGCCTATCGAGGTGCCAAACCAACTGTCGTTACTGATGGTGATCAGGTAATCTGCGTCGGCCGACTGCTTGGCAACAAAATCAGGGTAGACCACTTCATAGCAAATAAATGGCGCCACTTGATAGTCGAAGGACTTTAGCAAGGCTTGGTCTTCTGCACCGGTTCGAAAGTCAGACATGGGTAGGTTGAAGAAGTCGATCAGGCCACGCAATAAATCTTCCAGCGGAACATATTCCCCAAAGGGAACCAATTTCTGTTTATGGTAGATACTTTCGCCTTCTGCTTCACGCGCACCAAGACTAACAATACTGTTGTGGTAAACCTGGCGACCGCTCTCTCTATCGATGTGTCGAAAGGGGATGCCGCTGAAAATATTACTATTATTCGCTTTCGCCAGTTCAGACATTACATTCAAAAATGGAAGGGCCTGGTCATATAACCTGGGCACCGCCGTTTCTGGCCAAACAATCACATCACTCTGCCAGGCCTGCTCGCTCATGGTCTCGAGTAGTTTTAAGGTTTTTGGAATTTGTGAACGTCGCCATTTAAGTTCTTGGGGAATATTAGTCTGAATCAGCGCGACGCTGAGCTCATCTTTAGAATCTTCAGTATTGCTAACTTTACTTTGGCTCCAGTTAATGGTGCTTAATGCAGGCCCGCTAATCCAGAAGATCAGTGCAAAAGCGAGTAAACCGAACTTGTGCTGCTTAGTATCAGAAGCTAACAACAAGGCTAAAGCGGTGCCGCTTAGTGCAACAATGAAGGTAAGCCCGTGTACACCAATCACCGGGATCCAACCGCTTAAAGGTGACTCAAGATGCGAATAGCCCAAAAATAGCCAGGGGAAACCCGTTAGGAATACAGTCCGAAAACCATCACCCAAGACCCATATCGCGGTAAATAAAAAGCTGTTTATTAATGTGTTGTCACCGCGTAGTTTGAAGTAGAGCCAGAAGTTCAAAGCGCTAAACAGGGCCAAGCCAGCAACAAAAATGACAGTTAAGCCACCTGCAAGCACTGGTGGCGCATTGCCATAGGTGTTAATACTAACGTAAACCCACGAAGCGCCTGAACCAAAAAGCCCTAAGCCAAATATCCAACCATACAAAAAACCTTTCTCGGCTTTGCCTGAAGGTTTTAAGGCTTGCGTGCAAAGTAGTATCAATGCAATCGAAATAGGGCCTAGTAGCCATAAGCCATATGGGGCAAGTGTGAAGGTTTGCAGTGCACCGGCTACTAACAGGCAAATGAAAATTAAGGGCTTGGGCAGAGACGGGAATAGGTTCATGGAGTGTCAAATTTCAATGGGGTCAGACTCGATTGAAAATATTGCGGTTTCAATCGAGTCTGACCCCATTGAAACCGCTGGAATATCAATTCTTCTCTATCTTCACCAAGCGAATGCTTCGGTTATCAGCATTAAGTACTGTTACTTTAAAGCCATACATAAGAGTTGTATCACCGCGGCGGGGCAGGCGTTCGAACTTCTTCAGAATCAGGCCTCCAATGGTGTCGAATTCCTTATCTGGCAGTTCCGTTGAAAAGTACTCATTAAATTCATCAATAGGGGTGATGGCCTTTACGTTATACTCGCCATCAGTAAGAGGCTTAATTAACGCTTCGTCATCGATGTCGTGCTCATCTTCGATCTCGCCCACGATCTGCTCAAGAATATCTTCAATCGTTACAAGCCCGGCAATACCGCCATACTCATCGGCAACAATTGCCATATGATTACGGTTTTGCTTAAACTCCTTAAGAAGCTGATTTAATCGCTTGCTCTCAGGTACAACCGTCGCTGGCCGTAAAGCCTCAGAAATCTTGTTTTTGCTAAGTTGTCCTTTTATCGCTAGGGGCAGTAAATCTTTAGCAAGCAAAATACCGATAATATCGTCAGTTGACTCGCCAATAACCGGAAAACGTGAGTGAGCAGACTCGATAATGCTATGCATATACTCTTCAGGCTCAAGCGTCGCGCGTACGGTAATCATCTGGGAGCGGGGAATCATCACTTCGCGAACTTGCATGTCGGTGACTTGCATCGCGCCTTCGATAATACTGAGCGAGTCAGCATCGAGAACGTTTCGGTCTTCTGCGGTACGGAGAATATCCATAATATCGCGCAGCGACGCAGGCTCATCTGAAAAAGCCTGGGTGAGTTTTTCAAACCAGCCTTTTGAACTATTTTTATGTTCTTGCTTGGCTTTACTATGGCCTGACTGGCTACTCGGAGGTTTTGAGTTATCTTCGTTCATAAACGTTTTCTAGCGAATCCTATGCTGTATCGTGGTTTGCAATAGTATCATCTTCGACGATCTCAGTGTAAGGGTCTGGAAAGCCAAGTTCAGCCAGAATTTTCACCTCAAGCGCCTCCATCATATCTGCTTCATCGTCCTCGATATGGTCGTAGCCCTGCAGGTGCAAAGTGCCATGAACCACCATATGAGCCCAGTGAGCTATTTCTTGCTTCGACTGTTCCGCTGCTTCCTTTGCTACCACAGGGGCACAGATTACCAAATCGCCCAAAAGGTTAAGCTCAATCTCGGCTGGCGCTTCGAAAGGAAAAGACAAAACATTAGTGGGTTTATCTTTGCCGCGATACTGGCTATTCAATGATTGGCTTTCTTCCTTGTCGACAATACGAACGGTAAGCTCATATTCTTGTTCGTGCTTTTTCCTATCATGAAGTG
>NZ_LWGJ01001418.1:0-771 GCF_001635845.1 Oleiphilus sp. HI0132
ACTGTAAAAAATAATTTTTTCAACCGATTTCCCATACCTGCGGAATTACCTATTCAAGTTCCATTAACGAATTGTTCGGCGACCCAAAATCTACAACTAAAACTCTATTGCTTTGTCTTTGTATTATTTTTTATAAGCGAATGTAACTATATATATTTATCTAAAAGAATGCTGTGCACTCAATCACAGCTACTTCAACTAAGACATCACACTCCGCTGCATGTCCCGAAAAATGGGGGTTCAGAAATGTAAACAAATGCAATAAAACAGATAGTGTTATTGTATTAGCTGAATGCAGGTAGCGGGCTATGCATATTTATCCCCTAACTACACGAAAGCGTTTCTTCAGACTAAGGCTTTTATTTAGACAATAAAAAAACCCCAGCAGGATGACCTACTGGGGTTTCTAATAGAAGCCTGACGATGACCTACTCTCACATGGGACCTCCCACACTACCATCGGCGATGCTTCGTTTCACTTCTGAGTTCGGGATGGGATCAGGTGGTTCCAAAGCTCTATGGTCGTCAGACAAAACTTCGGTTGCTGATACTTGATCAACAACACTTAATTCTGCGTCTTTAACAATAGCAAGTAATAGCTAACTTTATCTCTGCTGTCTAACGAAGACTCATATCCAATTTGCGTTACCCGTCGTTGTACGAATAATCATTCACTATAAAACCACTTGGGCGTTATATAGTTAAGCCTCACGAGCAATTAGTACTGGTTAGCTCAATACGTTACCGCACTTACACACCCAGCCTATCAAC
>NZ_LWGJ01001419.1:0-716 GCF_001635845.1 Oleiphilus sp. HI0132
GCTTCAATTTTCTGTAGGCGCTCTTGTTCTAGGGCGGCGTCTCGGGCAGCAATTTGCTCGGCTGTTAGTTCTGGCGCGACAACTTGGATAACTCTGCCCTGTCTATTCAAAATATCGTAGCCTTTTTTGACATATTCAGGAGGAATAGTCTGATTGAGCACATAGGTTCCCTGATTGTCTTTATACCGGTATAGTTGCGCCGCAGATGCATGCGTAGCCACCAAAGAAAGACTGCATAGCAGTAGCAGGGCAACCACGGCTAGCCGCTTGCCAGTATGCTTGAAGATATAAGGTCGTCGTGAAGTATGAATCATTCTAATATCTAAATATTTTTCGGATATCCAAAGTATATCTGATTTTTTTATGCTTTTGTGTTGCAAGAAATTTAATTTATTGAGTGTTTGTTCAGCAATATGCAAAGAGTGGCATTTTCTCTGTTGAGCACTGATAAAAGAGTTTTTATATGGAATTTCTAATTGAACAAGTTGTGCTGTTTTGCGTATCGATTATTGCAAACGGCTTGAGTGCGATGGCTGGTGGAGGCGCTGGCTTGTTACAGTTTCCTGCTTTGCTCTTTCTTGGTTTGGGTTTTACTGTCGCCTTGGCTACGCATAAAGTCGCCAGCGTTGCTTTAGGCGTTGGGGCGACTTTACGCCATATTAGAGAGAAACAGTTGAGCTTGGCTTTTGCTAGTCATATTCTGCTTTTCGGGTTGC
>NZ_LWGJ01001420.1:0-314 GCF_001635845.1 Oleiphilus sp. HI0132
CCGGCAAGGACTCCCCCCTGAAGGCTCTAGAGTTAGATTTATCTTCAGTATCTTGGAAGGTGAGGTTCGAATTAATACGGACAAAATTCGATAAGTGAAGCTCATTGCTGACTTCAATACCGATCACTTGCGCTTTAGAAAGATTCTGCGGTTTGCCAATGCCTCGCGAGTTGTAAATAGTGACAATGGCATCGTTAAGATCACGATAAAACAAAGCGAGCGTACCGGATGTTCTGTTTGACTGATAACTAAGGCTAATATCGGTGTTTAGGGCTTTTTCCTCAACAAGGTCTTCATTGCCTAAAGTGAACCCG
>NZ_LWGJ01001421.1:0-1473 GCF_001635845.1 Oleiphilus sp. HI0132
GTAGTCAAGATATACGCTAGTAAGCTGTTTTCGGTGCTAGCGCCTACAAACCAATAACTTAAAGGAAAGAGAAGAGTTGCCGGTAAGATAACCAGGCAGTTGTGTGCTGAGAATGCTTTCATTTGTGGTCTTTGTATTGTAATGGAGCTGAATAAGCTTGTTTCTACCCCTTAGCATAGCTAATAACCACAGACTTACCATCTCGAAGAAGCGGTTTGATTACTGGGCTTACAATAATGTGATCAAGGTAAGCCACATAATGTAACCGTAGCCAATTGTCGCGGGTAAGAAGCCTAGAAGAATGCGGGCTTTATCGCTAGTCGACTTAGGCTTAGCCATGTGAGGTTTTATAGCTAGCACAATGAAGCCGAAAGGGTTGTACAGTGCTCCAAAGCACGTGGTGTAAATGACCCAGCCGGGTAGTTCTAGGCTAAGCTTTTCATTCAAATAATAGCAGGCTACCAGCAATAGGCACATCAAGATGTAATCAATATGCGCTCGGATAAGCTGGTGGCTAGCAGGAAATAGACGCTTAAGTGCTTTTATATCAGCGTAAAGGATAAAGGAGGCTAACCAAGCCAAGGCAAGAGACAGCAGTAAGGAAAACGCTGCGGTAAGTAATAAATAGTCGGCTACGTTAGTCATTTAGTATTCCTCTGATTAGGTGTCTTATAGTAACTCAGGGAATATGTTTGGAATATACAGTGCTTGGGAAAGACAGTTTCTACCATTAGAAATTGTGACAGGAAAGTGCTCATTGAATAGAGCCCTCTTACTTTTTGTTAGCTTGAGCATTCTTTAGTGATGCGTTCTCGGACAGTATCGAGCAAAGTGTCGTCACGCTCGTATTCGGTGATGAGTTCGTCAAAGGCATCAAAGTTATCGTCGGTTAAGCCGTACTGGTCTTCAATTTTAATGAGTTCAGCTTCTTTCTTTTGTAGATTATTATGAAACAGTATCTCGGCGCATTGATAGCGTACGCTATAGTCGGCGTACTGTTCTTTGCTCATGAGCGGGTTGGCGAAGCTATTGGGCGAAAAAAGAGTGATAGCGATAGTGGTGCATAGAAAAACATGTGAAGCACTTAACGAGCTGGTTAAGGTACGAATCATTCAGATCTCCGAAGCAGGTTGATAGGGCTAAAAACTCGCGGCGAATTATAGTTAACTATAATTTTTAGTGTGTTAAGTCTTGTTATTTAATGTAAGGCTATGTAGGTTTTAGCCGTAATTGTTGCCGATCTGAGGCTTCCTTAAAGGGCGCTGCTTTAACTTCCATATTTGGCAAACTGTGTTTTAGATGCTGAATTCATCAGTATAGGGCTAGCATTTAATAGTGATGATCTCTTATCCTCTGCACTGGAAAATAATACAAACAAAATGATGACCTGAATAAACGCCCTGGGAGACAGATTCGTGACCACACTACTTATTGGACTGATTATTTTTATCGGTATTCATCTTTTACCTACCT
>NZ_LWGJ01001422.1:0-633 GCF_001635845.1 Oleiphilus sp. HI0132
GGCCGGTGAAAAGCTATTTGTTGATTATGCTGGGAAGACCATGCCGATTGTTAGTCAGGGCACTGGCGAGGTTCGCTTCGCGCAGATCTTTGTTGCCGTTTTTGGGGCGTCCAATTATACGTTTTGCGAGGCGACCTGGTCGCAGAGCTTGCCTGACTGGTTGAATAGTCACGCCAGAGCTTTTGAGTTTTTTGGTGGTGTGCCAGAGATGGTCATTCCAGATAACTTGAAGAGCGGTGTGACACAAGCTTGTCGTTATGACCCTGATCTTAACCCAAACTACCAACAACTTGCTGCGCATTATGGGACTGCAATCGTGCCCGCTAGACCAAGGAAACCTCAAGATAAAGCCAAGGCGGAGGTTGGAGTTCAAATCATTGAACGCTGGATACTGGCTCGGCTTCGCCATCATACCTTCTTCTCTCTAGCTGAACTGAATCACTGCATTAAAGCCTTGCTAGAAGAAGTGAACAACATTCCCTTCAGGCAGCTAAAAGGTACGCGTAAACAGTGGTTCGAAAACATCGATAAGCCCGTTCTGAAACGCTTACCCAAGCACCGTTATGAGTACACGGATATCAAACAGGTCAAANTAAACGTCGACTATCACATACAATACGATAATCATCTTTA
>NZ_LWGJ01001423.1:0-464 GCF_001635845.1 Oleiphilus sp. HI0132
CTTTTACGGCCTTATCGGAGTCAGACATGCTTTTAAGCTCTCCCAAAAATAAGATATATCCGTTTGATAAAACAGGTTTTTTATCAAGCTGGTGTCATAGAATTTAGCGAATTATATAATAACCAAGTAATTTAGTCAGGTATTTTGATGCCANCTGAACAAAAAATAGTAAAAACGGTCAACTTCGATAAACTTCCAGAGGGCGCGTATTGTAGCTTTTTTTTCCAAAAAAATCAGATTTAGTACAATTAAAATACATTGCTTAGGCTAAGATAGGTATATATTCGGTAAGGAAGGAATGGATGGCTGTTTACACTCAATTGACTCGTTCACAAATAGACAAGCTTCTCGAGTCATATGACTTAGGTGAGCTTGTTGGCTTTAGCGAGATTAGCGCTGGTATTGAGAATACCAATTATTTTCTAGATACCTACCCAAAAAGCGGGGGCGAAGAAGCGGATAAA
>NZ_LWGJ01001424.1:0-409 GCF_001635845.1 Oleiphilus sp. HI0132
ACAAAATCCGTAATAATGGGAATTTAACGGATTATAGGGCTATAAACAGAATTTATACACTTTACTTTTGATTCTATAGAGGGTGTTTGACTGTTTTCGGGTGAAACGACCGGCTTTCGTTGTATAACCCTCTGATATATTTAAACTTCTATACTAATAATTTCTGAATAATGACTATTGCCATGAATTACCGTAGGAATTGGTAATTCATGGCAAGCCAAATTTTTAGCTAACTTTCAAAGCTCTCATCTGAGCAATCGAAGATTTAAATGATCGTCCAGGGGATCGATCAAAATCGTAGACACCATGCATATTGATGTGTGACCAGGCGATGACTGACCCGGTCGCAATGGAGTCGATGACATCCTGCTTCTGACTCTCATTTCTTAATTGGCAGCAGTAATCAGAT
>NZ_LWGJ01001425.1:0-1567 GCF_001635845.1 Oleiphilus sp. HI0132
CGCGCTGCAATATCAATATCAGAAACACAACTTTTAAGTCGGTCGGCAACCACAGACAATAAGTTATCACCAACCAGGTGCCCTAGGGCATCATTAATGTGTTTGAAGTTATCAAGGTCAAGGTAGAGAAACGCAAACTTTCGCTCAGTTTCATCTTGGCTAGCTAACTTCTTATCAACCAGTTCTATCAAATAGGGCCGGTTCGCTAAACCAGTCAAAGCATCGAAGTGAGCCATTTGGTGAAGCTCTTCGGTATTATCACTCAGTTTCTGGTGATAGGCCTCTAACTGAGAGGTTACCTGCAAAGAAGTAGTTTGTAGCTGGCTAATTTCATCAGCAAAAATACGGTTGCTCGCCATGCGCTTAAGCTTGTCTTTTGCTTCTTTATATCGTCCTTGAGGCAATAAAGGAAGCGCCTTGGCTTGCCGCTGCAGAGAACGAATCGGCCGCCACAAAACGAGGAATATCAACAGCATTGAAACAATAATCGCAACTAAGCCAGTTATAACGTGCGTGTGCCGAGCATACTCTATTTGCTCTCTGGCTTGGGTTGTATCAGATATAAATGCAATTAGCGCATTACTACCAACCAATTCAGAGTTAGAGACGAACATAAGCTCAAACTGAGAACCTGGTAAATCAATAATGTTGATTAACTGCCCTTCAGCTTCGACAAAGTCACGCCTCCATCGACTTTGAATAGCATGTTGCTGAAGAATTGGCTGTAGTAAAGGCTTATTCGTCAAAGAAGAGAAAGCCAATCCGGTCTTGCCAAACTGTACTGATGCTTCAGAGTTATTATTAACCGGCGTGAGTATCCCGATATCAGATCCGGTGATTCTATTAAAATCTAGCATCATATCTGCTAGTGATACGCTCAGCTGAATAAGTTTAATATCACCATTAATATCTAGAATCGGAGACAGTACAGCTAACTGACAAAATTCAAAACAGATCATTTCTTCGGACGGAGTGCGACTCGTCAAGGTACGCTCAATAACGTCGGAGTTTGGACGAATGCGTTGATCACCCCACTGCCCAATCACTTCGCCTTTTGCATTAAGTAAGGTTGCGCTCTCTAGGGCCCAAGTTATCTGTAAAGACAGCCAGTGCGAATCGAGCTTGTCCTCAATATACGGACCTTCTGACGTTAAATTTGGTAGACCATCAATTATATTAATTAGCTGCAATGAGCTCTTCTTGAGCAAACCGTTATATTCAATAATATATTGCTGCTGGTTCACACTTCTATTATGCGCTTGCAAGGATTGCATTTGCGCTACATTGAAGTATGTAAAAAATGAGATAAACGATAGAAAGATCGCAGCTAGGCCAACTGCGGACTTCCAATATAAACTAACAAAAAGCTGTTTTTTTGTGTCTTGCATTAGAAACGATACGCCACCTGAGCTAAAAACATATTCCAGTGCTTACGTTGTTTTTCCATATCTGGATTTTCTAAGTCAGGCAACCAAAATGTACCATTTACAGCGTGAAACTCGATTGAAAACATCCATTCGAACGAAGGAGCATAACTAATGCCAATAGTGGAGTCTTTAGCAAAAGC
>NZ_LWGJ01001426.1:0-1498 GCF_001635845.1 Oleiphilus sp. HI0132
TTAATATCAGAACCGTCATCACTAGTTAGCGTTACATCACCAATAAATGTGACAGCGGTACCATCAGTACCATCATCAACTAAACCGAAGTCTTCCGCACCACCAGTTGTTGTATCAACAGTGATATTACGACCATCTTCAGAAGTCAAATCAACACGAAAACCTGTGCTTGTCTCGACAACCGATGCCGTCACACCCGTTAAGTCACTCTTTGTATTAATTGTATCTGCAACTGCTGTTAGCGCAGTCTCTGCTTCAACTTCTGCAAGCTGAAGCTCTATATCAACACCGTTAATTGCGACTGTTTCAGCAACAACACCTGTACCGATAACACCCGCAGCTATAGTTGTACCTTCGACTGTATTGGGGTTTGCAGTTGCGGTCACACCCGTCAGGTCAGTTTCTGCGTTGATCGCAGCAGCCTTTGAAATTGCACTTGAGCCCTGCAAAGCAAATGACGTGTCGTCATTACTACCAACAGGAGCCGAAATAGCAGCACCGTTAATAGTCAAGTCACCAGCGGCGATAGTCTGCTCTGCAGTTAATGCAGTTTTACTATTGTTAGACGTCACACCAGCAGTCGCAGCTGCGCCAAGTGTATCAACAGTAGTTTCATTAATACTTACATCAATTCGGTCACCAACGTTTGCTCCGGTCTGAAAACCAGCATCCTGGAAAGAGCCATCTAGAAGGCTTTGACCGTTAAAGTTTGTCTTTTCAGAAATTGACTGAATTTCAGCTTTTAGCTGCTCAACCTCTTCTTGTAGAGAAGAACGCTCCAAATCAGTGTTTGAACCATTCGCTGATTGTAGCGCTAGTTCACGAACACGCTGTAAAGAAGTTGTGATACTGTTTAAAGCACCTTCAGCAGTTTGTGCCAAAGAAACACCATCACCTGCGTTTCGGTTAGCTACGTTAAGACCACGAACCTGAGCGTCGATTCGGTTTGAAATTGCCAAACCCGCCGCATCATCCTTCGCACCATTGATACGTAAACCTGAAGATAAACGTTGCAAAGCCTGGCTTTGAGCGTTTTGTGAACTTTCAAGGTTACGCTGAGCATTTAAAGACGCGATATTGGTATTAATTATTTGAGGCATGTCGTTTCTCCGATCAATTTTGCAAGTAAACGAACGAGACTTTAAAACACACCATGCTTTGTAAAGCACGCTCTCGATCGCTTGTTACATCATTTAACGGCCCCCCACAAAATTACTTTAGTTTTTTTTACAAAAACAATGTAAGCAAGTGTAACAAACCCCTTCTTGCTCAAACACTCCTACTTCACTAGCTATATAGATTGCGGCAAGCACTAGCCAAAAAAACGGCAAACATATCGTTTAAAGACACTACTCACATTAACACAAACACAAAAACTTCTATATTAACAAACACTTAAAACACCCAAACAAAAGCTGGCACAGTGCATGCTTTACAAACAGCAAGGAAAGTGGTGCTCAATTAACGCATCACAACTTTTATAAAAACTTTAATTTAG
>NZ_LWGJ01001427.1:0-36619 GCF_001635845.1 Oleiphilus sp. HI0132
AATGCTATATTGATTATTACCTATTTTCAGTGCTGAATTCTTATGAAGTATCTAAAGCAATTTAATCATCAACTTAAAAAAGTCCGGCAGTCGAAGAAACTTTCGTATATTGATGTTGCGGAGTATTGTTTAGTTGACCCTATGGTCGTTGAGTCGTGGGAAGCCGAAAGTAGTGAAACACGCTGTTATCCTAGTTTGGATAACCTTCTTGATTTGTGTTTTAAGACAGCCATGCCTTTAGAAAGTTTTGTTGATGTGCCTAATATTGAAACCGGCCACCAATTGGATTTGCCTGGTATCAATGACAGTGATGCGGAGGATTTGGGGGACTCATTAGTTGAGTTGGGACGACAGATTGAAAAGTTAATACCAACTGATGATGAGCGTGAGTTACTTCGGCGTTACCGTAAAAGCGATGCGCAAAGTAAAGAGCTGATACTTCAACTAATTGCAAACTAAGGCTATTAGGTCTTTAATTGCTTTGTTCTTTTTTGATGGAGCAGGAAGTTTGCCGCGCTAAGGCGCAGCAAACTCATTTATTTGTATCGACTACGATTCTGCTTTGTATACGTTTTCATAGACATAGTTAGTCGCTTGAATAAAACCATCGACACTACCACAGTCAAAACGCTGACCTTTAAACTTATAGGCTAGCACGCAACCTTTTTTCGCTTGAGTGAGCAGGGCGTCGGTTATTTGAACTTCTCCACCTTTTCCGGGCGGTGTTGCTTTGATGATATCGAAGATGTCCGGTGTCAGAATATAACGACCGATAATTGCTAGATTTGAAGGAGCATCTTCCGGAGCCGGCTTTTCAACCATTTCAGTGATACGGTATAGGCCATCCTTCATGCATTCGCCTGCAATAACACCATATTTATGCGTTTGGTCAGCAGGAACTTCCTGGATCGCTACGATACTGCAGCGGAACTGATTATATAACTCTGCCATTTGCTTAAGCACGCCGTCGCCGTTTTCATCTGCCGTACAAAAGTCATCTGCCAAAACAACTGCAAAAGCATCATCGCCAACCAAACCTCGACCGCTATAGATTGCGTGGCCAAGACCTTTCATTTGATGCTGTGGTGTAAATGAAAAGGTGTTATTTTCCATTAAATTCCGAATGGAATCGAGCTGAGCCTCTTTTCCTGAACCTTTAATTTCATTTTCTAGTTCGTAGCTAATATCAAAGTGATCTGCAATGGCTCGTTTGCCTCTACCTGTGACAAAACCCATTCGGTTCATGCCTGCCTGGTGCGCTTCCTCAACGCCATATTGCACAAGGGGTTTATTTACGAGGGGTAGCATTTCTTTAGGCATTGCTTTTGTTGCGGGTAAGAAACGGGTTCCGTAGCCTGCAACTGGGAATAGGCAGTTTTTGATCATAGTATTGTCCATAATGGTAACTATTGGCCGATGTCTTCAACGCACGCCAACAATAAGTTCATATATCTGTTAGAAGCTTAAGTCTATATTATTGATCTTAAAGCTTTATGACAATTATAGCGGAAGTATCGAGTTGTAAAAATAAAGTTTGGCATAAATATTGTTTCCATATACTTCACTTTAGCGCCTCTTGGTCTTTACTGCTATATTGTGAAGACGATGATTAATAAGTCTAAAAATATTGATGCAGGATAGGCACAGGATATGAGCCAGAATTATGATGAACTAACTTTGTTATCTGTTCGTTCCGCCTTTGACCATTTGCAGTCAACAATTAACCGCGCTTTGCAGAGAATAGAGCGGCAAGCACAGCTGAATAACTCCCAGGTTTTTTCTGCTATAAAGGAGCGTCGTAAGTTAGCAAAAGTGCTAATGTTGGATAAGCGAATTATTCATTTGTATAAGTCCATGTCTTCACAGCCCACACTAAAAATAAAAGATAGTGAGAGCTTGGTCCACTGTGAAATAAGCTCTACGGTAGTTATTCACGAAGGTGATGAGAAAAAAATCCAATTTACGCTAAATGATAATACCTACACGCTTCAGTTTGCGGATAGGGCGGGTGCTTGCATAAGCTTTTATGGGGAAACTTTCAAAAGCTCAAACTTATCGCTTTTATTGTCTTCTGGAGAAGAGGTTCTTACGCTACATTTGGATTTAGAAGGCGAGCAAGAAACCATAACAGAGCAGCAAATTACCCGCTTCATTCCCGGGAAGTGGATTTACGATATTATCCATGCCTATGAGACCTTGATAACCTCAGAAAACCTCAAATCCATTGATGCGGCCTATAGTGACGAAGGGCTGGAGATCTTAAAACATAAGTTTGGCTTGTAAGAATTTATGCGGTGTTTGAGTGTCTTAGTGCTTAATTTCGGGTCTTAAACGAAAAATGCCGCATAAAAATGCGGCATTTTGAATAGGTGCTTCCCTTACCATTCCTTAGGTAACCAGCCTTCCTTGTTTACTTCCTTGTCCATATCCATATGTTGCTGTCATCGTCCTGACAATCAGCGTCGTCCTGATGGAAATGAATATTACGCATGTTCTTGCCTTCAGTATGTAGGTGATAATGCAAAAGCATGTAGGAAATATCTTACATTGGGAGCAAATAGTACGTTATTGAAGTGGGCCAGGCCTTTCGATACCAAAGCCTTGAGCGAAGTCTACACCAATTTCTTTTAGTGCGTCGGCGGTTTCCTGGTTTTCTACAAATTCCGCAATGGTCTGCAAGCCCGCTGCATGGCTAATACCATTGCAAGCTTCAACAATTCCACGATCAATCGGATCGTGTAACAAGTTCAAGACAAAGCTGCCATCAATTTTCAGATAATCTACTGGAATCTTCTTAAGATAAGAAAAGGAGCTCATCCCAGCACCAAAGTCATCGAGTGCAAATTTAAAACCTTCTTCTCTGATCTCGGAAATAAACTCTACGGCATCCTTAAGGTTGTCGATAGCACTGGTTTCGGTAATCTCGAAGCAAATACGTTCAGGAATGAACTCAAACTCTTTTAGTAAATGCCGAATATCTTCAAAGAAAGAGGCGTCACTAAGTGAATTACCTGACAAGTTGATGAAAAATGTTCCTTGATCCTGATACCCTAAACCTGATTCAGCCAAGTACTTAAACGCATTTTTTACCACCCATCTATGTAAACGTGGCATAAGTTTGTAGCGCTCGGCTGCGGGAATAAAGGAGCCGGGGTAAATCAGTTCTGAGTCATCATTAAGTCGAACCAGAAACTCGCCGTGTGCACCGCCACTACAGTGTTTTTGGAGGCCTTTCATGCTCTGGAAGTGGAGTATAAACAAATCATCAGCTATCGCTCGTTTAATGCGGCTGACCCATTGCATTTCACTTCGCCGTTGTAAGTGCTCTGGGTCATCTTCACTGTACCATTTAAGGCCGTCATGACCTTTTTCTTTGGCGACATTGCAGGCCATGTCAGCACAGCTCAGAACGGACTGGACCGAAGAGGTTTTATTATTAATTGAAACAATGCCGATACTAATGCTGGTCGTGAAACTTTTTCCATGCCAGGTGAAGTTTAGGTCTTTTATTGCGGTCTGTATGGTTTTCGCAATCTAAATAGCTTGACGCTTATCTTTGTTGTAGGTGAGTATGCCAAATTCATCGGCACCAAGACGTGCCAAGGTATCCTTGTCTTTAGTTTGGCGGAGTAAAACAAGTGATACTTGCTTGAGTAGATCATCGCCTGCAACGTGGCCGCAAGTATCGTTAATGATCTTAAATTGGTCCAAATCCAGTGACATCAAGGCATATTCTGCATCATCCGATGCTGAAAGTTGAAGTGCTTTAGATATTTGACCTTCGAAGTACTCGCGATTGCCTAGCCCTGTTAGGTGGTCATGTACGGCTAAATGTTCTAGATTCTGTTCTGCGAGTTTTTTGCTTGACGGGATTCGCTCTCTCTTATTTCTCTCTCGATGGCTGGAATCAGTCGAGCGAGATTTTCTTTCATTACGTAGTCTTGAGCCCCGGCTTTCATTAGCTTAATGGCTTCTCGTTCGGGGATCTCCCCTGACACAATAATAACTGGCAAATTCGCATCGCGATCACGGATGGTTTCTAAAGCTTCTTGGGAGGAATATCCGGGGATGCTGTGATCTGAGATAACAAGATCCCAGTCGGACTCTTCAAGCGCGCTTCTAAGGCTTCGATCAGTTTCAACTCTTGTTGAGTGAATATCTAAGCCGCCTTTTTTTAGTTCACGTAACAGCAATATGGTATCGTTTTCACAGTCATCAACGATTAATATATTATACATATGAATCTTAATTATTATGTGTCGGTTTACGGAAGAGTATATTTACTTATCATCTTCATTGGTCGCTAAGCCACTACGAAGAAACTTAGTAATGCTTTGAAATTAAAACAAAATTAGCTAAGAAAACTAGCAATACTTAGTGTTTTTAAAATCTGTATAACAGTATAAGTCTAGAATAGTGTTTGCTTTTATCAATGTTATGCAGGTGAGTGCTTAGATCTTTTGGTTATGACTGGCGATCCTAAGCAGTTTTCCTGTTTGAGATAACAGATATTTGCCCAGGATGCGAATGAAGATAGGCGTTAAAAATAAACGCCGGAAGTGACGAAGATAGGCGTTAAAAATAAACGCCGGAAGTGACGAAGATCAGGAAGTGAGTTGCTTGACGAATGTTCCCAAACATTCGCTAGCAGTAGCTGTTCCAGTATATTCCTTGTTGTAGCGGGAGGGTGCCAAAGAGCTAACCATTTGCGGCTTTCTTGCCTTGCTGTTTCAAGGTTGAGCGGTATTTCTTGCTCAATTCCATAAATTTCGGGGTCGGGCCTACATCCTCATACATTGGATCGCCCATTTCATCTTTCGATATGACTTTTTTACCCGCGATATAAGGGAAACTGGTTTCAAGTTCATCAAGAGCAGCCGATAGCAGCTCTCCAAGGATCTCACTTTTTGTTCTTTTGGGGTACATTTCTGCTAGTGCGTTAATTTTCGCTGCATCTTCTAAGGGGAGTCGGAATGTGTAGTCTTCAGAAGTAAATGTTGCTTTGGCTTGTTGTTCCCAGCATTCTGCTAAGGCTTTTATTTTCATAGCTTGAATCCTTGTGTGGTCGGGTTGTTCATTTTTTACGCTTAACTACAAGAATAAGTGTAGGTTGTTTGTTCAAAAAGTAGACACTTAAAAGTGTGTGCTTTTGTTAATGGTTTACTTGTTGTGGATTGTGCTCCATATTTATATATCTAGTTTTTACTATTTTGCGCAAATAAGGATTGGCTTGTAGTCACGAGCTTGTGATCAGCTTGCTTGCTAGCCTTGATAATCAAACACATTTGGAAAAGGTATATGTCAGAATTACACCCTTCTTTACGAGAAAATGTCCGTTTGCTTGGTGAGTTGTTAGGGCAGAATATTGAAGAACACCTTGGTTCGGAGTTTGTGGCGAAGTTGGAAGCCATTAGGGCTGCGGCAAAGCAGGATCGTGAAGCTGATGCGGGGGATGCGCATCCAGAACTTGTTCGTTTGCTTCAGGACCTGGGGGACGATGAGATGTTATTTGTTGCTCGAGCGTTTAACCAGTTTCTTAACCTGGCAAATATTGCTGAGCAGTATCATGGGGTAAGACGGAATCGCACCGATAGAGAAGACGGTTTGGAAACCTTTGACCAACTGCTGGACCGTTTGAAGGCCTCAGGTACCAAAGAAGAAGACTTGGCAAGCTTGCTTGAAGATATGAATATAGAGTTCGTATTGACGGCTCACCCCACTGAGGTTACACGTAGAACCTTGATACTTAAGTATGAAGCCATTACTGAGTGCTTATCTGAGCTGGATCGTTCCGATCTTAATGATTTAGAGCAGAAGCGTATTTGTGAACGTTTGAATCGCTTGGTTTGTGAAGCGTGGCATTCAGACGAGATTCGTCAGGTCAGGCCTTCGGCCGTCGACGAAGCAAAGTGGGGCTTTGCAGTAATAGAGAACAGTTTATGGACCGCCTTACCCGAGTTCTTACGTGAGTTTGATGCAGCGGTTAGCGATAAATTTGGTATTCAACTACCCCCACAGTTTTCACCCATTCGCTTTGCTTCGTGGATGGGGGGGGATCGCGATGGTAACCCAAACGTTACGGCAGAGTTGACGCAAGAGGTCCTGAGTCTGAGCCGTTGGATGGCAGCAGATTTGTATTTGAGAGATATTCGTGACTTGCTGAATGAGTTGTCAATGTGGAACTGTTCTCTGGAATTGAGGCAAGAGGCTGATCGAATATTGCAAGGGCAGGAGCGAAATCAGAATGAACCCTACCGCGTGATACTGGCTGACCTGCGTCGTCGACTGCAAAACACTAGGGAATGGGCGGCGCGAAAGGCAAGCGGTGAAGATGTAGAGCAATTAGATATACTCAGGGAAAATTCTGAATTGATGCAACCTTTATTGATGTGCTTCAATTCTTTGAAAGAAACGGGTCTTGATTCCGTGGCAAATGGCCTGTTGCTCGATACCATTAGGCGAGTACAGTGTTTCGGTCTGGAATTAGTAAAGCTGGATATTCGTCAGGATTCCGAGCGTCATCTCGAAGTGATGTCCGAACTTACCCAGCACTTGGGTATGGGGGATTTTGCGCAATGGAGCGAGCAGGAGAAACAGTCCTTTCTTATTAAAGAACTGTCCAGTAATCGGCCGCTTTTACCTCGTTCCTGGCCCGCCAGTGATAATGTGCGAGAAGTGTTGGCTACGTGTGACGTGGTTGCTTCTCAGCCTGAGTCAGCGTTGGGTTCATACGTTATTTCCATGGCCAGCACACCTTCCGATGTATTGACTGTCATCCTACTTTTACGGGAGTCGGGCATTCAGTTCCCTATGCGCGTTGTGCCTTTATTTGAGACCCTCGACGATTTGTCCGGGGCGAAGGAGGCTATTGATAGCTTATTATCAGTACCTTGGTATCAGGAGTACTGTAAAGGGCATCAAGAGGTAATGATTGGCTACTCTGATTCTGCTAAGGATGCAGGTCAGATGACAGCCGCTTGGGCTCAATATCAGGGGCAGGAAAGTCTGGTTGAGGTTGCACAAAAACATGGTGTTAAGCTGACTTTGTTTCACGGTCGCGGCGGCACGGTTGGTCGCGGTGGTGGCCCAGCGAATAGGGCGATTCTTTCTCAACCTCCTGGTTCGGTAGCTGGCTCTTTCCGTATCACGGAGCAAGGCGAAATGATTCGCTTTAAGTTCGGGATTCCAAGTGTTGCCAAACAGAGTTTAAAGCTATACCTGAATGCAGTTGTTGAAGCTAGCTTGTTGCCGCCTCCAAAGCCTAAGCAAGAGTGGCGAGAGCTGATGAATAAGATGACTGGCGTTGCCCTGGCTTCCTATCGCCAGATAGTAAGAGAGCATCCTGAGTTTGTTTCTTATTTCCGCTCGGTGACCCCTGAGCAAGAATTGGGCAAGCTAGCTTTAGGTAGTCGGCCTGCAAGGCGAAAAGCGACCGGTGGTGTTGAAAGTTTAAGAGCAATACCGTGGATTTTTGCCTGGACGCAGATACGGCTTATGCTGCCGGCATGGTTGGGTAGCGATGAGGCCTTGGCGAGCGTTCTAGAGTCTGATAAGGCAGAGACCCTAGATGAAATGTTTATCCAGTGGCCCTTCTTTAATACTCATATTGATATGTTAGAAATGGTTGTTGCCAAAGGTGATCCGCGGATCGCGCGTTACTATGACCAGCTGCTGGTATCTGATGACTTGAAGCCTTTAGGGCGTTCGCTTCGCCATCGCTTTTTGGATGTAGTTAAGCTGGTTAATAAAGTTAAAAAGCAAGGGGCGCTTCAGGAAAATCATCCCCAGCTACAAGGTTCTTTAAATGTTAGGAACCCTTATACTGATCCGTTACATTATTTGCAGGCGGAGCTGTTGAGGCGTGACCGTTTAGCCGAGCGAAGCTCTGAAGGTAAGCAAGAGCGTGATTTAGTTGAAACAGCTTTAAAAGTAACGATGGCCGGTATCGCTGCTGGAATTCGAAATACGGGCTAGTTCAGCTCTTGTGTTTGAATCGACTGCGTAAGCGTTTGCAACGAAGTTCTTAAAAACGTAAGCGTGTGAAGTGGTGTAGAGTTATTTTTGCGGATAGCTCTACACTCGGTAAGTATTCCGTCACGGCGCCACCAAAAGTTCTTGCTCCGTTTATCAATTAATACTTAGGTAAATCATTGTGCCCATAGCTTCCAGACTAAACCAGTTTATCAATCACAAGGGATTGATCTGTCAGCAGATTCATCACGCTCGCAGTTTAAGTTTTGCACAAGCCCTGGAGCAGGCACAGGCGATTCCGGAAATGAGTGCAGTACCTGTTACTTTACTCGATGAGGAAGGCCCGGCGGTTGCGGTGATCCCCTTTGGCACAAAATTGGATATTGAATTAATTAATGACTCATTGGGTAGATCTTTTCAAATTTTAAGTGATGAAAACTCACGAAAGCTATTTAAGGATTGTGAAACCGGGATGTACCCGATTCTCGCAACTGCCTATGGTTTGCCGATTATTCTAGATACCAGTTTACTGGAACTGGAGTTTGTATTCTCTGCTAGTGGTTGCTCAAGCACCTTATTAAAGATTCCCGGACCGTCTTTTCGTATGGCAATGAATGGCGCGATTAAGGCAAAAGTTTCTATTTGGCTTGCGGGTGAGGAGCCTAAGTCAGGATCGGGGCAGAAGGTTTCAAATTTGCCTCATAATGCGGGCTTGACCCTAGATGGCATTGCGAAGAAGTTAAGTCGTTTATATAAGTTACCACCAATGCCAGAAACTGCTATACGAATCATGCACCTGACCAGCGACCCCGATGCTGATGTATTTCAATTGGCTGAGGTGATAGAGCGAGATCCGAGTCTAGCCTCACAGGTGATGCGTTATGCCCGGTCAGCGTTGTTTTCTTATCGAGGCGAATTAACGTGTGTAAAAGATGCTGTGAATATCGTGCTAGGTTTTGATCGTGTATCTCAGCTATCGATGGGTTTAGCGGCAGGAAAAGCTTTCAATATACCTGCGGCAGGGCCCTTGGGTTTAAAATCATTTTGGCAGCATTCACTTTATAGTGCTGTGTTGGCTCAAGCCTTAGCTTTATTGGCCGATCCTGATATAGAGCTGAACGAGCGCGATGCTTATCTTGCCGGTTTGCTTCACAATTTTGGTATTTTATTAGTTGGTCATCTTTTTCCGCCAGAGTTCCAAATGCTCAATAAGCTTAGAGAGGCTGAGCCGGAGTTGAGCATGGCTGAAATCGAACAGCAGGTCTTTGGAATGGGGGGCGCGCAAGAGTTTATTGCTTTAGGGCATGCCTCTATTGGTGCAGTGTTACTAAAACTATGGGGAATGCCGGAATCAAGTATTACGGTAGCCGGTATGCACCAGAAAAAAGACTATCAAGGTAAGCACCAAAAGTATGTAGAATTAGTGCAGTTGGCTAATGCGCTATTGGCAGCGAAAGGGATTGGTGATGAGCCCGCTTTGCATGATTGTGAGAAATTAATGCAAGGTTTGGGTATACAGGAAGAGCAAGGGATGGCTTTATTGGATTCTTTACTCGAACAGTGCCAAAGCCTGGATGAGATGATTCGTCAGATGGCGGCATAATTATAAGATTAAGTCATTATTATACCTACTAGGTGTTATTCTATAGGGTGTTTTACCCTATCTATTCGGCTCAATTGAGCATATCTAGGTTCAGGCTTCCACTGTGTCCATCAAGTACGTATAATGCGGCGTTTCGAATTACATATGTGTGTCGAGCTTGCAGTCAGTATGAGAGCCTTGTTGAAGGGTTCTGTAGCTCGAAACATAAAAGAATAGATTAGCGACAGCTCGCTATACTTGAGCGAATTACTTAATACCCCTATACATGCTTGAGTTTTTATTGTGTGGCGCTAGTAGGCTGTCGTTAGAAATAGATTCAATTTTTATCATTAGCTTTAGAATATTGGGAGCAATCCGTATATGAAATTAATTTTGTTAGGCGCACCAGGTGCAGGCAAGGGTACACAAGCTCAGTTTATGACTGAGAAATATGGTATTCCGCAAATCTCTACCGGGGATATGTTGCGTGCGGCTGTAAAGGCGGGCTCACCACTAGGTTTGAAGGTTAAAGAAGTCATGGCATCTGGCGGCCTGGTTTCTGATGAAACAATCATTGAATTGATTGAAGAGCGCATTCAACAGGATGACTGTGAGAACGGTTTCTTATTTGATGGTTTTCCTCGTACGATTCCGCAAGCTGAAGCGCTTAAAAAGCAAAAAATCATGATTGATGCGGTTGTTGAAATTGACGTGCCTGACGAAGAAATTGTTAGCCGTCTAAGTGGTCGTCGCGTGCATGAAGCAAGTGGTCGCGTATATCATGTTGATTACAATCCACCGAAGGTAGCGGGTAAAGATGATGAAACTGGCGATGCCTTGGTTCAGCGTGAAGACGATCAGGAAGAAACCGTTCGTAAGCGCTTAGGTGTATATCATTCGCAAACGGCTCCTCTTGTTGAGTATTATTCGTCTTGGGCTGATACCGGCGCAGATGAATCACCAAAATATGTGAAGGTTGATGGTGTTGGTGATATGGCTCAGATCAAACAGCAAATTGTTGATGGTTTAGACGCATAAGATAGACACTTCCTTCATTGTTCACTGAAACGGGCCTCTTTTTTAAGGGGCCTGTTGTTATTTACGACCCTCTTTATGCCAAAAATTCTTGCTTTAGATACTTCTTCTGATAATTGCTCTGCAGCATTGTGGAGTGAGCAAACAATGTATCAGGTGTGCGAAAAAGCCCCTCGAAGTCATACTCAGTTAATTTTACCTATGGTGAAAGACTGTTTGGGCCACGGTAAGTTAAAAGCTAAAAATCTGGATGCGCTTGCTTTTGGTTGTGGGCCAGGTTCGTTCACGGGTATTCGTATCGCGACTGGTATCGCGCAAGGCTTGGCCTACGGAAGTGACTGTCATATCTATGCCATATCTAATATCCAAGCTCTAGCCCTACAAAGCTATTTGAAGTACGGTATTTCTCAAGTGCTTGTAGCAATTGATGCACGTATGGATGAGGTGTATTGGGCTTGCTGCAAAGTGGAGAAACAGAGCAACGGGAACGAGGATCCTTATTATCGGGTGGAGACTTTGGGTATTGAAAATGTGACTAAACCTGAATTAGTGAGCTTGCCTGACGCGATCACGGATGGGCCTATTATTGGTGTCGGTAGTGGCTTTGACTACTCTGAACGTTTCCCTTCGGATGTAAAAGGGCATTTGGATAGTTTTGATGCTGAGATGAGACCAGAGGCTCATGCTATTTGTCAGCTGGCTCGTTATGCGCATTTTAAAGGTGTAGCAGGGCTACTAGAAGACGCGATGCCATCCTATGTCAGAAATACGGTTACATGGAAAAAACTGCCGGGTAGAGCCTAAGTGCTACTCGCTATATGGATTGATAGTTAAGGATTAAAAATGACTTGGTTTGAAGCAGTTATATTGGCACTTGTTCAGGGCTTGACGGAGTTTCTACCCATATCGAGCTCCGCTCACCTGATTTTGCCTTCACAAGTTTTGGGCTGGGAAGATCAAGGCTTGGCTTTTGATGTAGCGGTTCACGTTGGCACCTTGATGGCGATAGTCATTTATTTTCGTAGAGAAGTGATTCAACTGAGTGGCGCATGGTTCAAGAGCGTGTCGTTTAAAGAGCAGTCTAATGATGGTCGCTTGGCCTGGTTGATTATTCTGGCAACGATACCCGCAGGTTTGGCTGGTTTCCTTCTTAATGACTTTATAAGTGAAAACTTGCGTTCCACTGCCGTGATCGCGACGACAACAATAATATTTGGGCTTGCTTTATACGCTTCTGATCACTTTGGTTCTCGTAAGCTTAGCCTTAAAGATATAGACGTTAAAGCGGCCTTAGTCATAGGTTTTAGCCAGGCGTTAGCCTTGATTCCGGGAACATCCCGTTCAGGCATCACTATGACAGCGGCCTTGTTAATTGGTTTCAGTCGTGATGCTGCGGCTAGGTACTCATTTCTGCTTTCTATTCCTCTCATCACGGCAGCAGGCCTGCTTAAAACAAAAGAGTTGCTAGAAACGGGAACGAATGACGACTGGTTCTTGGTGGCGCTTGGGACTGGTGTTGCTTTTGTGAGCGCTTATGCCTGTATTCATTTGTTTTTACAGTTTCTAGAGCGCATAGGTTTTACACCGTTTGTTATTTACCGTTTACTGCTCGGTTTAGTATTACTAGCCTTAATGGCTTTTTCTGGCTAAAATAGAAACAATATACGTCTTATTTTGGATGGGTCGACCTTAATAGCTACTTAGAAGTATTATTATGAGAGGCCCTAAATAAAACTTCAGTATGACTAATTAAACAGGAGGGCAGTATGGAGTTATCAAATTCGTTAATTGCTGCGCCGGTCATACCTGAAGGTTTAAAGAAACCCTCTCAAGAAAGACCTAACCCTCAGGATAATGCTGATAGCCGAAGTAATGAGGCTAGAGTTGATGTCCCTCGCCGAATTGCTGCCCCTGAAGATTTAGAGCGCAAAAGCAATGAATTACAACAGAGTCGCGTTCAACGCCTTGATGCTCTGGACTCTGCTCCTCTTAAAGCGCAGCAAGCGCTTTCTACATATCAGCAAACTGAAGAGGCGGGGCGAGCCTATGAAGAAGGTGAGTTGGTTGGTCTCGACTTATTTGTCTGAATGAATTTATCTGATTTATGTGTTTACGCTTGCAGTGAAGAAGAAAGTACCTTAGCTGCTGCGTTTGCAAGCCGTCACCAACTACCATTCCTGTCAGGGGCTCCTATAGAGCCTAAACGCAATCTTCCCGAGCCTGTTCAGGCTTTTTCTTATATGCTTTACTATTGCGACGGAACAGTCTCGATTCTGCAACTTGGTAAAGGTGCTCCGGGGCCGGTTAGTGCTTCCTTTTTTGGTGGAAAAACAGGGCATAGACTTAAGTTTGGTGGTGGCAGGGGGCAGATGATTGCCAAGGCCGTAGGGCTAAATAAAGGTGTTACGCCTAAGGTACTCGATGCAACAGCAGGGCTGGGTAGAGACGCATTTGTTTTAGCGTCATTGGGCTGTCAGGTGACCATGCTAGAGCGCTCACCACTTATTGCCGAGTTATTGCGCGCTGCTTTGGCAGAGGCGGGTCATGAAACTGCTCAGCGTTTTGAAGAAACGGAAGAGATAAAGTCGATCATTGAACGAATGTCCTTAGTGGAATCTGACGCGACGACTTGGATGAACTCTCAACCAGAGAAGCTTGCTGATGTCATTTACTTGGACCCAATGTATCCGCATCGAGAAAAGTCGTCTTTAGTCAAAAAGGAAATGCGGCTGTTTCAAACGCTTGTAGGAGAAGATCTGGATGATGAGGCTTTATTAGAGGCGGCATTGTCTAAGGCTCGTTATCGAGTGGTGGTAAAGCGGCCGCGCAAGGGCGATGCAATAAAAGGAATTAAGCCGTCCCTTCAGTTAGTGGGTAAGAGTTGTCGTTATGATGTATATACCTTGAAAAGAATTGAGGATTTGGCCGACTAAACCTTATACTTGTCCAAATCTTATTCCTTGTTCTGGCAAAGACAATAATAAAATAAGCGCTATGACTGAGAAAACACGCCCTCTGTGGCATCCAACATTATGGCCATCCTGGTTAATCGTTTTTATTCTATATTGCCTCGCTTGGCTGCCGATGAACAAAAAGCATCAGTATGCAGAAAGCCTTGGGCGTTTCGTTTATCGACGCATGAAAAACCGTGGCAAGGTGACCCGGCAGAATATAGAGCTGTGTTTCCCCGAGCTTAGCAGTGACAAGCAAAATGAGATAATTGAAGGCAGTTTTATTTCTACTGCTGAAGGCTTGATTGAGATGCTGCAACTTTGGTGGCGAGATGTTACTCCGTATCTTGATACGATGACGGTGATTGGTAAAGAGCACCTATTAGACGCGCAGAACCGCGGCACCGGTGTTTTGTTGATAGGAGGCCACTTCGGTGTTATCGATATGACCTTGCCCTTGGTTGGGACTCAGCTTAAGCGACCTGGCTATATGTATCGCCCAAATAACGACCCCGTAATAGACTGGATGATCGAAAGTGGGCGTAACCGTAACTTTGATATTCAAAGCTTCAGTAAGTATCAATTAAAAGAGATGCTCGAGTTTATCAAGGGGGGCGGTGAGGTTTGGTATGCTCCTGATCAGGATTTCGGTAAACGCTGTGACCTATTTGTTCCTTTCTTTGGTGTTAGTACGGGTTGTATCTCTACACCAAGTTGGATTGCGCGTGAAACGGGAGCGACTGTTTTGCATGTCGCACCGTTTAGGCTACCAAATGGTCAATATGAAGTCATTTTCTCACCCGTTTTTGAAGGTTTTGGTGAGGACCCGCAAAAGGATGCGCAGCTTTGGAATCAGGCGCTAGAGGCAGCAATTAAGCGTCATCCTGAACAATATCTATGGCAGCATAAGCGCTTCAAAACCCGTCCTGATGGAGAAGGGCCAGTTTATCAGTAGTTGCCGCTATGAATAGGTATTGTGGAGTTCTGCGTATTCAAAACAAAGCTCTAGCCAATTTCGTATGCCAGGGCTTAGGTATTTGTCCTTATGTGTGATGATATAAAATTTTCGTTTGAAATCTCTCTGTGGTGTTTTTAAGGCAATTAGCGATGAGCGTTTGAAAGCATCGTTTAAGGTAACTTTCGACAAACACCCAATCCCCATACCTGACTCTACTGCCCGTTTGATGGCTTCGGTATGTTGAAGTTCGAGTTCAATATTAAGTTCATGAAGCACTCCCTGCATTGCGTTATCGAATGCTTGCCGTGTTCCTGAACCTGCCTCTCTCAGAATCCATTTTGCTTTGCTTAGCTGTTGGTCACTAACGTATGAAAGCGTACTTAGCTCAGATTTCGGGTCGCAGAAGACCACTAACTCATCATCCATCCAAGGCCTAATGTTTAAGTCGGGATGAGACACCTCGCCTTCGATTAGCCCCACATCGAGCTCAAAGTTTGCGACTTGCTCGGTAATTTTAGTTGTGTTGCCAACGCTTAGTGCTGCTTTAGCGGTCGGGAATTTACCTTTGAACTCTGAAAGAATGTGAATAGCCAGGTAGTTACCGATAGATAACGTGGCGCCAATATTTAGGTCCGCGCTAAGCTGGTTCTGCTGTAAGCTCAGCTCCAGGCTTTTTGCTTGGTCAATCAGTGTTTCTGCCTGCTTTCGAATTAATCTCCCGAAATCATTGAGTTGTAAGCGTTTACCAGCCCGATCAAATAGTTTTATATCAAACTGGCTTTCAAGATTCTTGAGTGACTCACTCGCAGCGGATTGAGACATATTTAGCGCTTCGGCAGCTAAAGTAATATTTTGAAAGTTAGCGGTCGCAATGAATACTTCAATTTGCTTGAGTGAATACTTCAATGATAAAGCCTTAGTTTAATAAATCGGAAAAACCGAATAAAGATATATAATAAACCTGTTTTACAGATATGTTAGTTGGGCGTATTGTTTCTGGCAAGTTAAATTCAATTGGAGAAATCGTATGTCTGGCTTTATGAAAGAAACTGTCACGAGTGTGAAGCATTGGAATGAAACATTGTTTAGCTTTACGACCAGTCGTGATCCGTCTTTTCGTTTTAAGAATGGCCACTTTATTATGATGGGGCTTGAACACGAAGGTAAGCCCTTGATGCGTGCCTACAGTATTGCCAGTGCAAATTATGAGGAAGAGCTGGAGTTCTTTAGTATTAAAGTACCTGATGGTCCGTTGACATCTAAGCTTCAGAAAATAGAAGTGGGGGACCAGATACTGTTGAGTAAAAAACCGACTGGCACCTTGATTGTTGATAACTTACTGCCTGGCAGAAACCTATATTTGATTAGTACCGGTACTGGCTTGGCGCCTTTTATGAGTATCATCAAGGATCCGGAAACCTATGAATTATATGATAAAGTAATTCTAACGCACGGTACGAGATTTGTTTCAGAGCTGGCCTATCAAGAGCAAATCAAAAAGGAGCTTCCGGAAAATGAGTTTTTTGGTGAGTTTATCAAAGACAAGCTTATTTATTACCCAACCGTGACACGTGATGAGTTTGAAACTCAAGGTCGAATTACCGATGCGCTGGAGAGTGGCAAGCTTGTTAAAGACTTAGGGCTACCAGAGTTAAACCTTGATGATGATCGTTTTATGATTTGTGGTAGCCCAAGTATGCTTAAAGATACTTGTCGTATACTTGATGATATGGGCTTTGTTGAAGCGCGTCAGGGGAATGCCGGGCATTACGTAATCGAAAGAGCTTTTGTCGAGAGTTAGCCCTAAATAATACTCACTAATTGACTTCGTCTTCAGGCGGCTACGTGATGGGAGGGCAGTGATATTCATCTACTGTCAGCCCTTCTTCAACACTAAATAAATGAACGTCAAACCCCCACAAACGATGTATGTGCTTGAGTACTTCGTCTGTACTTTTACCCAAGGGGACTCGGCTGTTTGGTGTGTGCCTAAGGGTCAGTGATCGATCTCCTCTTAAATCAACATTCCACACCTGAATATCTGGTTCGCGCATACTCAGGTTATATTGCTGAGAGAGCTTTTCTCTAACATATCGATAACCTTGCTCATCATGTATTCCAGTTACTTCATAATGACTCTGCTGGTCATCATCACGAATTGCGAAGAGTTTTAAGTCCCGAATTACCTTAGGTGAAAGGAACTGTAGGATAAAGCTTTCATCTTTAAAGTTTCGCATGGCAAAATCGAGTGTTTCCAGCCAGTCTGTGCCCGCGATATCTGGGAACCATTGTCGATCTTCATCCGTAGGTTGTTGGCAGATACGTTTGATATCCTGAAACATGGCAAAACCAAGCGTATAAGGGTTGATGCCGCTGTACCATTGGCTATCAAAGGGAGGTTGATAGACCACCGCTGTGTGTGATTTTAAGAACTCGATAATAAAGCCTTCATTCACCAAACCTTTGTCATACATCGTATTCATGATGGTGTAGTGCCAAAAGCTTGCCCAACCCTCATTCATTACCTGAGTTTGTCTTTGCGGGTAGAAATACTGGGCAATTTTTCTCACGATACGTAGTACTTCCCGTTGCCATGGGGCAAGCATGGGGGCATTCTTCTCAAAGAAATAAAGCAGATTCTCCTGCGGTTCTTCAGGGTAGCGTTGATCTTTCTCGGCTTCTTCTTTGTCGCCGCTGACAGGAATGGTTCTCCACAGCTCATTAACTTGCTGCTGCAGATGGAACTCGCGCTCTTCTTGTCGTTTCAATTCTTCTTCAGCTGATATAGGAGCAGGGCGCTTATAACGGTCAACACCGTAATTCATTACTGCGTGGCAGGAGTCTAGAAAGGTTTCTACGGTATCGACGCCATAACGGCCTTCACACTTTGCAATATAGTTTTTGGCGAACAGAAGGTAGTCTATTATTGCGCTGGCATCGGTCCAGGTGCGGAACAGGTAGTTGCCTTTGAAAAAAGAGTTATGACCATATGATGCATGCGCGATGACTAAGGCCTGCATCATCAAGGTATTCTCTTCCATCAAGTAAGCGATACATGGGTTAGAGTTAATAACGATCTCATAGGCGAGCCCCATTTGGCCGCGCTTATAACCTTTTTCGTTTTGTAGGAACTGTTTCCCGTAAGACCAGTGATAATAGCCTAGAGGCATACCGACCGAGGAATAGGCATCGAGCATTTGCTCAGAGCTAATCACTTCAATTTGGTTAGGGTAGGTGTCTAGCTTATATTCTTTTGCTATGTCTGAAATGGCATCATCAAAGCGTTCTAGCTGTTCAAATGACCATTCCGAGCCAGTCGCAATATAACTCTTTTTACGCTCTTCATTTTGTTTGTTGTCTTTATCTGTCATGCCGGCTTCCTCTGAAATAATTCGTGGAAGACAGGGTAGATGTCACTCTCGTCTTTAATGTTTTGCATGGCGAAAGAGTCCTCAAACTCCTTAGCCAGTTTTTCATATTCATGCCACAGCATTTGATGATCTAGCTTAGTAATCTCAATGTAAGCAAAATATTGCACGAGAGGTAGAATATCGTCTTTCAAGAGCCTCGAGCACTTGGGTGAGTCATCGCTCCAGTTGTCACCATCGGAGGCTTGTGCGCAGTATATATTCCAGTCTGACGCAGGGTAACGCTTGTGGATGATTTCTCTAGTTAACTCCAATGCGCTAGAAACGATGGTCCCGCCTGTTTCCCGTGAATAGAAGAACTCCTCCTCGTCCACTTCCTTAGCGCTGGTATGGTGGCGAATAAAAACAACCTCAATTTTTTGATAATTTCGTTTTAGAAACATATAGAGCAAAATATAAAAACGTTTGGCGATGTCTTTATGCATGTGAGTCATGGAGCCCGAAACATCCATTAAGCAAAACATAACGGCGCTGGTGCTTGGGACGGGTTGCTTTATATGTTGGTTAAAGCGTAAGTCGAACTCATCAATCCAGGGGATGTTTTTGATTCGTTTTTTAAGCTTTGTGAGTTCTTCTTTTATCTCTTTGATTCGAGCATGTTGAATATCGTCTTCAGGGTCTAGCTTTTTAAGCTGCTCCTCTAATTCTTTTATTTTTTCTCGTGACTTGCCTGTGAGGGCTAGCCTTCTTCCATAGGCCTTTCTGAGAGAACGTACGATATTAATTTTTGAGGGATTGCCGGTATTGGTAAAACCTGCTCTTAGGTATTTATATGAGGTGGTATCCTTCAGCTGTTTTTTGACCAGGTTGGGTAGCTCCAGGTCTTCAAACATAAAGTCGAGAAACTCTTCCTGAGATATCTGAAAGACGAACTCGTCCATGCCTTCACCAGAGTCGCTCGCTTCTCCTTCACCCGCACCGCCTCCGCCGGCTCCACCAGGTGGTCTGGGGAGTTGGTCTCCGGTATTGAATTCTTTATTCCCGGGGTTAACTGCCTCGCGCACGCCACCTTGTCCGGAATTAAAAACCGGCTCGTCGAGGTCTTTGCTCGGGATGCTGATTTTTTCGCCGCGCTCCATATCGGTAATGCTGCGTTTTCCAACTGCATCGGAAACCGCTTTTTTGATATGTTCGCGATAACGGCGAAGAAAGCGCTCACGATTCACTGCGCTTTTATTCTTGCCATTAAGTCGGCGATCAATGATGTGACTGATACCCATAATACATCCTGGTTTCGGCGTGGCTCGGGGTGACCATGGCTATGGTTTAATGGTGCACCTTCTGGCTAAATCTATTGTATGGAAGAAGGGTTTAAACCCTTCTTCTGCTACTGTGATTTACGGACGCGTAAGTACCATTCCGCGAGTAAGCGAACCTGTTTCTTGGTATAACCGCGTTCAACCATACGCTCTACAAATTGCTCGTGTTTGTCTTTATCCTCATTTGAACTTTTTGCATTAAATGAAATGACAGGAAGTAAGTCTTCGGTATTTGAAAACATCTTCTTCTCGATGACAGATCGAAGTTTTTCATAACTCTGCCAGGAGGGGTTCTGCCCATTGTTGTTGGCACGTGCACGCAACATGAAATTAACAATTTCGTTACGGAAGTCTTTAGGGTTGCTGATGCCTGCTGGCTTTTCGATTTTCTCTAACTCTTCGTTGATAGCGGCCCGGTCAAATATCTCACCGGTTTCCGGGTCTCGATATTCCTGGTCCTGTATCCAAAAATCGGCGTAGGTAACATAACGATCAAATATATTCTGGCCATACTCTGAATAGGATTCTAGGTAGGCGGTCTGGATTTCCTTGCCAATAAACTCAACGTAATTGGGAGCAAGAAACTCCTTAATAAAACGCAAATAACTGTCAGCCGCTTCCTGTGGAAATTGCTCCTGTTCAATCTGCTTCTCTAATACATAAAGTAGATGTACAGGGTTTGCCGCAACTTCAGAAGTATCAAAGTTAAATACCTTGGATAGTATCTTGAAGGCAAAGCGGGTGGATAAACCATCCATGCCTTCGTTTACCCCGGCATTGTCCTTATATTCCTGAATCGATTTGGCTTTGGGGTCTGTGTCCTTAATGTTCTGGCCGTCATAAACTTTCATCTTCGAAAATATGCTGGAGTTTTCAGGTTCCCTTAACCTGGAAAGAACGGAGAACTCCGCAAGCATAGTCAGCGTATCAGGGGCACAAGGTGCTTGATTTAAGGAGCTATTCTTAAGTAGCTTATCGTATATTTTTATCTCTTCAGTTACCTTGAGGCAATAGGGAACTTTAACGATTGATATACGGTCCAGAAAGGCCTCGTTATTCTTATTGTTTCTAAAAGACTGCCATTCAGACTCGTTTGAGTGGGCAAGGATTACGCCTTCAAACGGAATGGCGCTCATACCCTCTGTCGAATTGTAATTACCTTCCTGGGTTGCAGTAAGTAGTGGGTGCAATACTTTAATGGGGGCTTTAAACATCTCTACAAACTCAAGAATACCTTGGTTAGCAAGACATAGACCGCCGCTGAAACTGTAGGCATCTGGGTCATCTTGCGAGTACTCTTCGAGCATTCGGATATTCACTTTACCGACTAATGAAGAGATATCCTGATTGTTTTCATCTCCGGGCTCGGTCTTAGCGACGGCTATCTGATCCAGAATTGAAGGCCAGATTTTTACTACCCTAAATTTGCTGATATCGCCGCCGAATTCGTGGAGCCGCTTAACCGCCCATGGAGACATAATGCTTCCCAAATAGCGATTTGCGATACCGTACTCTTTTTCGAGGATATCTGCATCTTCATCTGGGTCGAATAAGGATAGGGGGCTTTCATTTACGGGTGAGCCCTTGATGGCATAGAAGGGGGCTTTCTGCATCAGAGCTTTTAACTTTTCTGCTAATGATGACTTACCGCCCCCCACAGGACCTAATAGATAAAGTATTTGTTTCTTCTCTTCCAAACCCTGGGCTGCATGCTTGAAAAAAGAGACAATTTGCTCGACACATTCCTCCATGCCATAGAAATCTTTAAACTCGGGGTAATGCTTAATGACTTTGTTGGAGAAAATTCGGCTGAGACGAGGATCTTTGGAGGTATCGATGAGCTCAGGTTCACCAATCGCAATAAGCATGCGCTCGGCAGCGGTTGCGTAAGCGCTCGGATCGTTCTTACAGATTTCCAGGTATTCTTCCAGACTAAACTCTTCCTGCTGAGTCAGTTCGTATCTAGACTGGTAATGACTAAAAATACTCATAAGGCCCCCTAAAGGAAATATTTACCGCTCGAGCGGTATTACTTTACATATGTTCAGTATCCTGCTGCGTGTCTCTACATTACGATTAGTGAGTGCTAGGGAGATAACAAAACTGATCGCCGAAGTCATAGTCACAAGGTCGCAATATTTTTTAACTGGTTAATATTTGTTCTATGAGTCTAGACCAAATGGCTAAAGTTTTCTTTACTTGGAAGAAAATTTAAATGAATTGTCACAAAACATGACAATATAGAACTTAAGAAAGGGAGCAGCTAGCCGGTCAGGATAAACGATATATTTTTATGCCTGACCACCAGCAGAAGGGCTTAACGAAAATAAGATGAAAGCAGTTTAAAAGCGAATTTTTTCCTCGTCACTTAGGCCAAGATTGTCCCAAACTTTTAAGTTTGGTTCGGCTTGATTAAGTGTATAAAAATGTAGACCCGGAGCGCCAGCTTTTAACAACTGCTCACACATTTGACTTACCACTTCTTCACCAAACTTCTGAATGCTAACAGTATCATCGCCATAAGCTTCGAGCTGTTTTTTGATCCAGCGTGGAATTTCAGCACCGCACATGTCGCTAAAGCGAACCAAGCTGCTGTAGTTCGTGATAGGCATGATCCCAGGAACAATAGGAATATTGATGCCCATTTTTTCGCAGCGGTCTATAAAGTAGAAGTAGGAGTCTGCATTATAGAAATACTGTGTGATGGCACTGTTTGCCCCAGCGTCAACTTTCTTCTTAAAGTTAAGAAGGTCAGCTTCTGCAGAGGGTGCTTGTGGGTGAAACTCGGGGTAGGCCGCGACTTCAATGTTGAAGTGATCTCCGCTGTGCTTGCGGATAAACTCAACCAGCTCATTCGCATACTTTAACTCGCCGGCTGAACCCATTCCAGACGGTAGATCACCGCGCAAGGCAACGATTCTATTTACACCGTGCTCAATGTAATGATCAAGCAAAGAGGCGATGTTTTCAGTTGTAGAGCCAACGCATGAAAGGTGTGGGGCGGTTGATATGCCTTGGTCCTGTAGCTTTAACACTGTATCGATGGTGCGCTCTTGAGTAGAGCCCCCGGCACCATAGGTAACAGAAAAGAAATCGGGTTTGCGTCGAGCTAATTCATCTCTAACGACCTGCAACTTTTCCATACCAGCTTCAGTCTTTGGAGGAAAAAACTCAAAACTGAAGCGATGTTTAAATTGCTTTTGGCTGTGCATGATAATGTCTCTATTAAATTTGGATAGATGGAGGCGTGTATTGCGCTACGCCTCCACAGAGTATTAGTATTTGTATGATTCTGGCTTATATGGCCCATCAACATCCACGTTGATGTAGTCAGCTTGGTTCGTGGTCAATTGCGTGATGACACCACCAAAACCTTCAACCATGTCTTTAGCAACTTCTTCATCAAGTTTCTTTGGAAGTACTTTAACGTAGATGCTTTCCTTCTTCTCTGCTTCCATCAAGTTAGCGAATTTACGTTCATAAAGATAGATTTGGGCCAGTACCTGATTAGCGAATGAGCCATCCATAATTCGGCTAGGGTGACCCGTGGCATTACCCAGGTTAACCAAGCGACCTTCAGAAAGAAGAATCAAGTGATCATCAGCTCCCTTGTCACGATAAACCTTGTGAACCTGTGGCTTAATCTCGTCCCATTCCCAATTTTCACGCATATAAGCCGTGTCAATTTCATTATCGAAGTGGCCGATGTTACAAACAATAGCGCCATTCTTAAGTGTCTTAAGCATACTTGCATCACAGACATTGACGTTACCTGTCGTGGTAACAATCAGGTCGGTTGTTTCCATTAGTAGCTTGTTAATACCTTCTACAGAACCCGTGTTCACACCATCTAAATATGGTGAAACAACTTCAAAGCCATCCATGCAGGCTTGCATTGCACAGATTGGGTCGACTTCAGTAACTTTTACGATCATACCTTCCTGGCGCAATGAGGCAGCAGAGCCTTTGCCTACGTCGCCGTAGCCAATTACTAGTGCTTTTTTACCAGAGAGTAAGTGATCTGTACCACGTTTAATGGCATCATTTAATGAGTGGCGGCAGCCGTACTTATTATCGTTTTTGGATTTAGTTACAGCATCGTTAACGTTAATCGCTGGAACTTTTAGCTCACCTTTCGTCATCATTTCTAACAATCGGTGTACGCCTGTTGTTGTTTCTTCAGAAATACCGTGAATATCATTAAGCAGTGCAGGGTACTTGTTATGCACCATCTCAGTCAGGTCACCACCATCGTCAAGAATCATATTGGCATCCCAAACTTTGCTACCATCTTTTTCAGATAGTATGGTTTGCTCGATGCACCAAAGGAACTCTTCTTCTGTTTCACCTTTCCAGGCAAATACTGGAATACCCGCTGCTGCAATTGCCGCTGCTGCATGATCCTGAGTAGAGAAAATGTTACATGATGACCAGCGAACGTCAGCACCAAGGTCGACCAAAGTTTCGATTAGAACTGCTGTCTGGATTGTCATGTGGATACAACCCATGATTTTTGCACCAGCCAATGGTTGTGCTTCTTTATATTTTCTACGTAAAGCCATCAGTGCAGGCATTTCGCCTTCAGCGATTTGAATTTCTTTACGGCCCCAATCGGCTAGATTGATGTCGGCAACTTTATAATCTGTGAAGCTCATAATTATGTCCTGTCTTGTGGGCCGGATTGCTTTCCGGCCAACGTAATATTGAGTGCAGGCTGAAGTAGGTTCAGTCTGTCGTATTAGTAAAAATTACTGTCTTTAAACCTTTGCAGCTGCTTTCAAGGCATCGATCTTGTCAGTTTTTTCCCAGGTGAAAGCGGTGAAGGTCTTAGTTTTCTCTTCGCCGTTTTCCTTGTAACTATAGGTATGCTCAAAAGGTTCGCGTCCGAAATGTCCATAGGCAGCAGTAATTTGGTACATCGGATAAAGCAATTCTAGTTGATTCTGGATTGCATAAGGTCGAAGATCGAAAACTTCACGGATTATTTTCGCGAGCTCGATATCTGAAACTTTACCAGTTCCAAAAGTATTAACAGAAATAGAAGTTGGTTCAGCAACGCCGATAGCATAAGAAACCTGGATTTCACAACGATCAGCTAAACCCGCAGCAACGACGTTCTTGGCAACATAGCGGCCCATGTAAGCAGCAGAGCGGTCAACTTTTGAAGGGTCTTTTCCAGAGAATGCGCCGCCACCATGTCGTGCCATACCGCCGTAGGTATCAACGATAATCTTACGGCCTGTTAAGCCAGCATCACCGACTGGCCCACCAATTACAAAGTTGCCGGTTGGGTTGATGTGATACAAAGTATTGTCACTTAGCCACTCAGCAGGTAGAACAGGTTTGATAATGTTTTCTAATACTGCTTCACGCAAGTCTTCTAAAGAGATGCTAGGGTCGTGTTGCGTGGACAAAACCACAGCATCCACTTTTGGTGTTTCACCTTCGTAGTTGATGGTCACCTGAGACTTAGCATCTGGACGCAACCAGGGTAGTGTACCGTTCTGGCGAAGCTCAGATTGACGTTGTACCAATAGGTGTGCGTAATAAACGGGAGCGGGCATTAAGCTTGGTGTTTCATTTGTTGCGTAGCCGAACATTAGGCCTTGATCACCAGCACCCTGGTCTTCAGGTTTAGAGCGGTCAACTCCCATGTTGATATCGACTGACTGTTTACCTATGCCATTAAGTACCGCACACGTAGCGCCATCAAAGCCAACATCAGAGCTGTTATAGCCGATGCCAGTAATCACGTCTCGAACAATGTCTTCTAGGTCTACATAGCAGGAAGTAGTCACTTCTCCGGCAACAACGGCCATGCCGGTTTTAACTAGCGTTTCGACGGCAACACGGGCAAGTGGGTCGCGGGCAATGATAGCATCGAGTACTGCATCAGAGATCTGATCTGCAACCTTATCCGGGTGGCCTTCTGATACAGATTCAGAAGTAAATATACTGTATTCGCTCATAGTCGTTTCCTGCACAAATTAGTTAATACTGCTATTGATAGGTTTTATGAATTTTCGTAATTGAATTTGAAAGCCATTACGGAGGCCGATAAATGCATTTTTTTCTTCAATAAAGCCAGCACGTTCTGCCCAGCTAAGTAATTCTTGGGCTTCAAAGCCAAGCCAAAGGTCTCCACAGCTTTCACGAGCCCATTCCTGATTGTGGTGGGCTAAATCACAAATAACCAATGAACTGCCAGGCTTTAAAATTGCATAGACATCAATAAATATTTGAGCAGGGGCGGGAACATGATGTAAAACCATATTCATGACAGCTGCGTCTACTTGCGGCCTTTCGTTTTTGTTGCACAAGTTTTTATAGCTATGGGTATCGCCTAATTCAAAGGTAATGTTGTTCAAACCTTCACTTAGCGCAAAAGCACGCGCTTTATTTAGCATATCTTGAGAGTTATCGATGGCAATAACGGATTTATATGTCTCGCTAAGCGGGCGTAGAAAATGACCTTCTCCTGGCCCAAATTCAATAATGGTTTGTTCTGCTAGATTGGCGCGCTGCTCTTGCAGAAGAAGCTCAAAGCTTGCTTGCGCATATAAGCTATGTTTCGCAATAAGCTCTTGTTGTTCATGAAAGCGGTCTGCATTGCGCGAAAAAAATGCTTGCGATTGAACTGCACGTTGTTCCTGAATACATTTGATTTTGTCTTGTAGGCTTTGATCAAGCGGGCACTGGTCAACTAAGGAAAATAATTGTTCAGTAGTAGACTTTACTCGCTGTGAATCGAATGAGACTGGACGACGATAAAAGACGGCATTACCTTCGCGCTGTGCTTCTACAAGACTTGATTGGCTGAGTACCTTTAAATGGTGACTCATGCCAGACTGTTTGGTGTTAAAAAGTTGAGTCAGCTCGAGTACGCCAAAGGTCTCAAACTGCAGTACCTGAAGGATCTGAAGGCGAAGAGGGTCACCGCAAGCTTTGAGAGCCTGGCTAAGGAGGTGGATGTCGCCGCAATTAATCGGTTCTACTTTCGAGGTGCTTATCATCATAGTTTTGAAGTATATCAATATATATTGATATAGCAAACACAATATCAATATATATTGATATTGTGTTTGGTCTAAGTGAGCTGAGGGGTTTTCAATCCAGATACTCGATTTACAGAGTGTTGTTAAAAGTGCCGAGGTGGCTGCCTAGAACAATAGGTCATCAATTTCTTGCTCTTCGTTTACTGGTTCTGCTTCAAGAATTAGCTCTCCAGCAGGTAGGTCTAAAGTAAACTTAGCGCCCTCGCCGGGAGTTGATTCAACCTCAATGCTACCTCCGATCTGTTGCGAGAGCAGGTTGACGTAATATAAGCCCAGGCCGACACCATAATGTTCTCGATTGTGTTCGTTATTTAATTGCCCGACTTCGGTAAAGACCCGCTTATGGTCTCGCGGGTCTATTCCGATGCCTGTATCTGATACTTCAAAGATAATGCGTTGTCCGCTAGTGGGGTTGAAGTCAGTGTTAAGGCGAATGTTGACGCTACCGCTTTGAGTGAATTTGATGGCATTATCAACAAGGTGCTGCAGCATTGAATAAATTTTCTTTTCATCGCTTAGCATTGTTAGGCCATCAGGGTAATCAATTGAGAAGTCCAAGCCTTTTTCAAGCGCTGCTTGCCTGAAGTTGGTTTCGAGCTTTAAGGCGAGAGAGCTGATATCGAAGTTTTTTGATATCATTCCCTGAGCGCCCAGAGAGGCGCTGGAGATATCGATCAGGGTTGTAATAATTGCGTTGATCTGGTTAGTGCTTTCAAATATTCGGCTAAGGGCATCGATACCAGATTTACCCAAAGGAGTCTCTTCGTCTTTTTTCTTCAGGGCTTTTGAAAAGCCAAGTATTCCATTGAGAGGGGTTCTGAGTTCATGGCTCAAGGTTGTTAAAAAACGGCGTCGAGACTCTTCTGCTTTGCCCAGATTTTCTTCCGTTGCGATTGATTGGGCAAAGCGATTAGCGGTATCGCATAGCATTTTGTAGTGCTTGATTTTACTTAGTAATTCTTTATGGCTAACAGGAGGGTGTATAATTTCGTTGCCGCCTGCTCGATAGTATTTTTCCTTGTCTTCGATGCTGGCCTTGTCAGAGATCAATATTGTAGTGAACGCAGAATCCTTTGCTTGCAGCTTGAAAGAGATGACTAGCTGGATGCAACGAACCATATCATTGGGTTGGTCAAGTATTAAAAACGTTGTAGGAACTTTCAGGAATCTGCTTTTCAGCTCATCTTCATTACTAATTTGCTCGACCTGGTAGCCGCTCGAGATTAGAGCGTCAACGAGAGCTGCGTTATTGTGCTTTCTTTCGCCGTACCAAATGATAGAGGTGAACGTATTGAATGACTTGGGTAAGTTCATGCACTGGACTCTGTTATGTGTTCTTTGCTAGTACTTCATACAGACCTTCCAGTACCAGGCCTAACTCATTCTCGAGGTTCTTAGCGCTATCTTTCATACCTTCAAGTTTGTCACTTGCTTGATAGGCTAGTGCCATTAGTTGTTCTTCCTGATCTTCGTCCAGGCCTAAGGAAAATAGTTTGGCTTCCAGTTCAGTAATCATATCAAGCATAACTTGTCGAACAGTGACATCATGTTCAGCAAGTTTATTGGTTAGCTGTTTGACCTGTTTTTCGGTCATACCTATAGCGCGGCCTAGTACATCTTTACGCTGGTCGGTCATTGATATTTGAGATTGAAGTGTGAGCAGTCGGCCATCGCAGATGCTTGATAAAACTGCGAGGTGATCTTTGAAACGACCGTAGCGGCTTTCATCGTCAACTGGCATATCATTTATAAGTACACCCATGGAGTCGCTGCAAACCATCGTTCAGACGCCAATGCTGATAATTCGCTCTTTAGAGTTTCTGAATTTGCTTAGTACGCGAGCTTCCATAGAGTCTTGCGAGCAATTAATAAAAACACTAGGGGTGCCATAGATGACAGCGGATGCGCTCAAGCCGAAGCCTGATGCAACTTCACATAGTTTTTGTCCAATGCCTTCCAGTGTTGTGATTTCCTGAGAGGTTTTCACGAATTCGATTATTTGGCCAAGCTCGCTACTTGATGTCATGGCTTCCATGGCAACTTTCATGGCGTTGCTGGCATCTTCCTTCGCTTTGTTTGTTTCGGCTTGGTGATCTATAAAGTAATTGACTCGTTCAAGCACTCGCTCCGGGTCAATTGGTTTGGTGATGTATTCGTTGCCGCCTGCTTCAAAGCCCGCAAGATGTTCTTCGACATTATCCATGGCAGAGACGAAAACAATGGGAACAACGCTGCTTTCTTTGTGCTTTCTAAGCTCGGTACAAACTTCGTAGCCAGTCATTCCGGGCATGTTTACGTCTAGCAAAATGATATCAGGTACTTCCTGGCTTACCTGATCCAGGCATTCTTGGCCGGAGCTGCATTCCACGATGTTAAAGTCATCTTCGAGAATCATTTTTAAAAGCACACGGTTTGACTCGACATCATCGACAACCATGATCGTTTTATCTGACATGCACTTTTTCCTGCTAAAAGTAATTTTACCTTTACTGAAGGTAGCACAAATCTCAGTGTTTGCAGATACTAAGTGAACTAAGTTTGCAAAGTGAAAAATGGGCTATAATGTGAATTAGAACTTGCTTGAACCGGCCACCTTTCTTGAAGGTAGGGTAACGGTTGGGTCTAAATTATTAGTATCACTAAGGAACATACATTGAATATTATTCAGCAAGGCTTCAATGCTTGTCTGCCTTCGATGGTTGAGAGTGACCGCGACTTTATTCATTTCAAGATCATGGCTTTTATGTGTTGTTTGATCTTTGTGATCGGCTTATACAGTCTAATTAAGTGGTCTTCTGTTGGTTACGACGCACTTGCCGCCTGGGCATGGTTGCTGGTCATTGGTGAGCCTCTATTGCTAATTGCGAACAAGATGGATCGCTTTCCTAGAATGCTGATAGCAAATACACAGGTATTCCTGGCATCTACGTATTGTGCTTGCCTGGTTTATTATCTTGGCGGTCTGCAGTCAGCTCATTTTTACTGGCCTGTTGTATTGATCGGTTTAGCGTTTACGGTGTGTGACCGAAAGTGGGGTGCCTTTTGGAGTGCGGTAATGTTTGCCGAAGTAGTTGTGTTTATCGTGTTGGAGCGCGGTGGGTACGAGCTTCCTGTGTTTGAGTTGAGTGATAAGCAAGATAAAATTAATACTTACTCTGGTTTTTTATTGCCAGTTCTGGCCCAGGCTTTTAGTCTTGCGTATATGTTTAAGCTTAGAAATGAGGCGCTTGAGTTTGCTGCCGAGTCAACCAAAGAGTCATGCTATCAAGCGGAGAAGGCTAAAGCATTAACTGACCAGTTACAGACCATTTTAGAGCAAGCGAGCCATTCGGCTAAAGCTTTGCTTGATACTTCTTCTCGTTTATCTTCTACGACAAAGATTATGAATGATGATAGTCAATCTATTAGCGAGAGGGTTGATATCCAATTAGAGTCCTCGCATGAAATGAATAATACGCTTCAAGATATGGCTAACTCGGTTAAACAGACCGCTACAGCAATGGAGGTGGTTCGCCTTAAGTCTGAGCAAGTGCAGAAAAATACGATTTCTAGTAGTGAGTCGATGCGAGAGACTATCGACTGCATGGAAAAAATAAAGGACGGTAATAATGATATTCTGGAATTTATGGGCGTGATTACCGCTATCGCAGAGCAAACAAACTTGCTGGCGCTAAATGCTGCAATCGAAGCCGCTCGCGCTGGTGATCAGGGGCGTGGATTTGCGGTTGTGGCGGATGAGGTCAGGACGCTCTCGCACAAAAGTAACGAGTCGGCAGAAAAAATACGCCTGCTTCTGGCTGTTGCGGAAGAGAGTATCGACCAGGGCTGTATGGTTGTGAACGAAACGGGTAATCGCCTGGAGGCCGTCACCTCCGAAGTCGAAGATATTGCCCGAGAGATAAATGTTTCAGCCGATGCGATGGGTATGCAAAGTCAAGGTATTGAGGGTGTTGTGAGCAATAGTCAGTATCTAGATGAGGCTTGCCAGGAAAACGCAGACTTTTCTGCAAAGCTGGCGTCAAACGCCCAGTCGTTGCTTGATATAGCTGAACACCTGGGGTCACTGTCTTATACAATGAGTGATACTGTTAGTCAGGCATCAAATATGAAGCGTAGCTAAGTCTCTTCTTGATTGTTTGGTTTGGTTTGCTGCGCTAATGCCCAGTCGATATGTTCTGCGACCAAGGGGGAGGCAGTTTCTCTACTTCGTTTTAAGGCTGCAACGATAACTAATGACTGTGGCGCATTTCCAAGTGCGACGGCTATATTTCTTAACCAGGATTCGTAGCCCGCTCTGCGAATGGGTGATCCTGCGGTATTCGTTAGGAAGGTTTCTTCATTCCAAGAGAATAACTCTAGCAGAGTGATATCATCTAGCTTGTTTCGGGGGCTAAAGTCTGTCTCTTGGCTGGGTTTTCTGAACTTGTTCCAAGGGCAGACGAGTTGGCAATCATCGCAACCAAAGATTCTGTTCCCCATAGGCTTTCTTAGCTCTAGCGGAATCCTACCTTTTAACTCAATTGTTAGATAAGAAATGCAGCGCTTAGCATCTAGTAAGTACGGTCCTTCAAATGCTTTTGTCGGGCAGGCAGTGAGGCAGGCCTTACAGCTACCACAGTGTTCCTCTATGTATGGTTTACTTATTGGAAGAGGGAGGTCGGTATATATTTCCCCCAGAAAAAACCAGGAACCCGCTTCACGACTGATAAGCATAGTATTTTTACCGAACCAGCCTAAACCCGCTTTCTGGGCAAAGGCTCGTTCAAGTACAGGTGCGCTGTCGACAAAAGCTCTAAAGCTGTAGCTTTCCGCTTTTTGTTTTATATGTTCGATCAGCTTTTTTAGCCTCGAGCGGATTAGCTTATGATAGTCACGCCCCAAGGAATAGCGGGATATATAGGCTTTTTCTTTTTCGTTCAAAAGGCCTAGAGGAGAGTTTGGGTCGCTTAGATAATTCATGCGCAAGGAAATAACCCTAAGCGTGCCGGGAACTAATTCATCAGCCTGCCAGCGTTTGCTTCCATGCTTTTCCATATAATCCAGGTCTGCATGAAAACCTCTATCGAGCCAGTCTTTGTATCGTTCTATATGAATGTCTAGGTCATTAGTTGTGATGCCAAATTGCTGAAACCCAAGTTCTAGCGCTTTTTTTTGGATTGACTGCTCAAGTTCTAGCAGCTCGTTGTGAGTAAGATTGGGCTTAGTGTTTTGCATCGAATCTATTCTAGCGGCATCTTTGTGTAAGTCTGACGATGTTTTGCTATACTTAACAGTTAACTAGGAATGTTTGTTCAGCAAATACATTAATAAGCAATGTGTTACGACGCTATTATGGCATAAACGTGCAGCAGAACCTGCTTTTTGTGTCTGCAAAGAGCGCTTGTTTTAATATTTGTTTATGGATTATAGGGCAAGAGAGTGAATCGATATAGGGTGCGAGTATGACAAAAGCGGCTATTGGGCTTGTATTGGTTGACGAGTCAGCGACAGTAGCATTAGGACGCTTGTTATTCAGTGTCATCGATGAGCATTGTTTTCATCAAGGTGTGGTGAGTATCTTTTTGCACGGTGACCTCGGAATGGGTAAGACAACCTTAACTAGGGGGATTCTCGAAGGTGCAGGGCACTTTGGTAAGGTGAAGAGTCCGACTTATACGATTGTTGAACCCTATGAATTACAGAATGTGCAAGTTAATCATTTTGACTTGTATCGTTTGGGCGACCCCGAAGAGCTAGAATTTATGGGGGTGCGTGATTATTTTGAAGTGCCTCATGACGGTCAGGAAAAGCAGTTGTGTGTTATTGAGTGGCCTGATAAAGGCCAGGGTTTCTTGCCTGAGGCCGATTTTGAAGTCGATTTGAGCTGCACCGGGCGTGGTCGCCTTTGTAAGATTACTGCAGATGGCGAGATTCTTTCAGTATTGAAAGAGGTTAGTTTAAGGCCGGGCTCGGGTTTGGTAGTGAGTAATGTTTCATGCTGAGTAATTATAATTTGAGTTCATGTGGTTTCAAGCATGTCTTTTGTGATTGAGTAGAGAGCTGAATTTAATGAAAGTTCGTACTAGTAGAGTTAGCTTCCTGGCAAAGGTGCTTGTTCTGTTCGCTGCCTTTACGTTTATGGCTGGCAGTGTAAATGCTGCTCAAGCGAAAGTAACTAATGCGCGTATTTGGGAGTCTCCAGAGTATATTCGTTTAGTTCTGGATTTATCACACCCGGTAAAGCATAAAATCATGATGCTGAAGAATCCCTCGCGTTTGGTTTTGGATATTAATGATGCTGATAAGGCGCTTAAGTTTGATAGTTTGAATCTCAAAGGTACGCCTATTTCCGGAGTGCGCAGTGCACGTAGAAATAAAGATGATCTTAGGGTTGTATTGGACTTAAAAGAAGAGGCTGAAACGAAAAGCTTTTTGCTAAAGCCAAATCAGAAGTACGGAAATCGTCTGGTTGTTGATTTATATACGAAAACAAAAAAGCTAAATGAAGCGCGCAAGAATGTTGTTAAGAAAGTGCCTGCGGGTCAGAAGCGAGACATTATCGTTGTTATAGATCCAGGGCATGGTGGGGAAGACCCGGGTGCCATCGGCCCGAATCGTATAAAAGAAAAAGATGTCGTGTTGGCAATTGCTAAAGAATTGAGAAAGCAGATTAATGCTCAAAAAGGCTTTAAAGCTTACCTGACCAGAGAGCGGGATTATTATATTGGTTTGCGCAAGCGTACCCGGATTGCCAGAAAGCATAATACTGACTTGTTAGTGTCTATTCATGCTGATGCATTTAAGAAAGCCCAGGCACACGGTGCATCAGTTTTTGCCTTGTCAAACCGTGGCGCGACCAGTGAGACAGCTCGTTGGTTAGCGCAAAAAGAGAATTCTGCCGATTTAATAGGCGGCGTGGGTGGTGTAAGTTTGGAAGACAAGGATGACGTTCTAGCGAGCGTACTCTTGGACCTTTCTTCCACGGCAAGTTTAAAAGCGAGTTTAGGCGTAGGTAGTAAGGTATTAAGCTCCATGGGCAATGTTGCTCGTTTGCATAAGCGTTCGGTTCAGCAGGCAGGTTTTGTGGTGTTGAAGTCACCAGATATTCCATCAATATTGGTTGAGACAGGATTTATTTCAAATCCGGCAGAGTCCAAGAGATTAAAGTCGTCAAAGTATCAGCGGAAAATGGCCAAGGCGATAAAGGGCGGAATTCTCGCTTACTTTAATGACGCGCCACCTCCGGGAACGCTATTGGCATGGAATAAGGGTGGCAATAGTGTAGTGAACCAAAGTGTTGCTCAAAGCACTAAATCAAAAGCCACGAATTTCAAGAAGTATGTTGTTCGAAAAGGTGATACCCTTTCCCATATTGCGATGCGCAATGATGTATCGCTTACAGAGCTTCGTCGTTTGAATCGGCTTCGCTCTGATAATGTATGGGTTGGTCAACGCTTGTCGCTACCTTCCTCGTAAGCTTCCGTTTTTGATTAGATTTTCAGATTTCTTCTATGAGTAAAATTCATAAGCTATCCGCGCGCCTAGCAAACCAGATAGCTGCAGGTGAAGTGGTGGAGCGTCCTGCTTCTGTTGTAAAAGAATTATTAGAAAACGCCTTGGATGCGGGTGGACGCAAAATATTGGTCCAGGTTGAGCAAGGCGGTGTTAAGCGAATTTTAGTTCGTGATGACGGTGAAGGCATGGGCAAAGATGATTTACCTCTATCCTTAAGTCGTCACGCTACCAGTAAAATTGAATCCCTGGATGATCTGGAAACCGTCGCGACCTTAGGGTTTAGGGGGGAAGCCTTAGCAAGTATTAGTTCGGTTTCCCGTTTAGCACTTAGTTCAAAAACAGACAATGCAGAGCAGGGCTGGCAAGCTGTTACTGAGGGGCGAGACATGGAGGCCCGCTTAAGTCCTGTTGCTCATAATCGAGGGACAAGTGTTGATGTTAGGGACTTGTTTTTCAATACACCTGCTCGAAGAAAATTTTTGAGAACAGAAAAGACTGAATTTAATCATTTAGAAGAAGTCCTAAAACGCCAAGCGCTGAGCCGCTTTGAAGTTAGTTTTGAGTTGGTTCACAATCAGAAGGTTGTGCATAGTTTACGCCCAGCGCCGACGATCAAGGAAAAACAGCTGCGTATCGCTGCCTTATGTGGCAAGCCCTTTATGGAAAATGCCGTTGATATTGATGTAGAGGCAACGGGGCTTAAGTTATGGGGCTGGGTAGCTAAACCAACCTTCTCAAGAAGTCAGGCTGACTTGCAGTACTTTTACGTTAATGGTCGTGTTATCAGGGATCGTTTGGTGAGTCATGCTGTAAAGCAGGCTTATCGTGATGTCTTATATCATGGGCGTCACCCTGCCTTTGTTTTGTATCTAGAGCTTGATCCTGCGCTGGTTGATGTCAATGTTCATCCGACCAAGCATGAGGTTCGTTTTAGGGATGGGCGCTTAGTTCACGATTTTATATTCAGAAGTCTTCATAAGGCGCTTGCGGATATTCGACCAGAAGAATTGGCCGCTCCTGAAGATGGTTCGGCACCGAATCGCGACTTGTCAAATATTCAGGCAAGTACTTCGCTTCAAGCTCAGGCTAGTGCTTTTACGCCGAGTTATGGTTCTCAGTCAGCAATGTCTTTGGGAGTCCAGGGAGTTAGTAGTGCGGTGACTGGCGCTGGCCAAGGTGTGGGAAGTGCTTCGCCATCAATGTTGCAAACATCTGGCCAGGGTGTTTCGGAGGTTCTATCTCAATATAAAGCCCTTCACCCTGATCAGAACCTTGGTCAGCAGCAAGAAGCTGTTGATGGGCGTGAACACCCATTAGGTTTTGCTATTGCTCAGCTTCATGGGATTTATATTCTCGCTCAGAATAGTAGTGGTTTGATTGTTGTAGATATGCACGCAGCTCATGAGCGGATTACTTATGAGCGAATGAAAAATGATTTTTATAGTGATGGAATCAAGGCTCAGCCCCTGCTTGTGCCGATGAATATCTCTCTAAGTCAACGAGAGGCTTCTGTTGCTGAAGAATGTGCCGGGGACTTACAGAAATTTGGTTTGGGCCTAGAACGGTCTGGTCCGGAAAGTATCGTTATTCGTCAGGTGCCAGTGATACTTCAGCAGGTGAATGTTGATCAGCTAGTAAGAGACTTGTTGAGTGATATGATTACGCACGGATACTCCGACCAGCTAGAGGCAAAAGCGAATGAGTTGATGTCGACTATGGCTTGTCATGGTTCGGTAAGGGCCAATCGATCGTTGACGATACCGGAGATGAACGCTTTGCTGAGAGATATGGAAGAAACTGAGCGCAGTGGTCAGTGTAACCATGGCCGCCCAACCTGGACCGCACTGTCTATGGGTGAGCTGGATAAGTTATTTCTGCGGGGGCGTTAAGATGTTGCGAATACCTTCTTTAAGGCTTTATCAATGAGCTTGCCTAGTGCAATTTGTCTAATGGGGCCGACAGCGGCGGGTAAGACAGACCTGGCAGTCTCTCTTCATGAAACCTTAGCTTGCGACATTATCAGTGTGGACTCTGCCTTGATATATCGAGGCATGGATATCGGTACGGCAAAACCCGAAAAAGAATTGTTGGCGCGCGCTCCACACCGACTGATTGATATTATTGCTGCTAAAGACAGTTATTCGGTAGCTCGGTTTTATGATGATGCGCTAAGAGAGATGCAGGAAATAACAAGTCGTGGACGCACACCTTTATTGGTGGGCGGTACGATGATGTACTACAAAGTTTTGCAGAATGGTATCGCATCCTTGCCTTGTGCTGATGACAAGGTTCGCGCAGCGATATCTCTTGATGCTGAAAAGCATGGCTGGCCTTATGTTCATGAGCAGCTGGCGCTAGTCGATCCCGAATCTGCCGCGCGCCTAAAACCAACTGATTCCCAGCGTCTTCAAAGAGCTTTGGAGGTTTTTCGGGTAACAGGAAAGACGCTGACTCAGTTTTGGCAGGATCAGCAAAGTCAATCAGAGAGTGGCGCAATTCCGCCAGCCCCCTATGAATTCATTAACCTCTCAATTGCACCGAGTGATCGTTCCGAGCTGCATCAACGTATTGCTCTACGCTTTGATATTATGTTGAAGAGTGGTTTTATCGAAGAGGTTGAAGGGTTTTACCACTCTGGAGAGGTGACAGCAGATATGCCTTCAATGCGTTGTGTTGGCTATAGGCAGGTTTGGGATTACCTAGATGGCAAGTTAACGAAAGATGAAATGCGAGAAAGGGGGGTTATTGCAACTCGACAACTCGCTAAAAGGCAGCTAACTTGGTTGAGGTCTTGGCCAAATTTGCACCAATTAGAGACGAATGATGTAAAAGTGCTGGCTAAAGCGCGAGAAATAATTGAAAATGCTAAATATTAAGACGCATCTC